>JAILIX010000046.1 GCA_024695065.1 Fretibacterium sp.
CGTCCGCCACGTGTCGGACCGCATCGCGGTGATGTACCTGGGACAGATCGTGGAGCTCTCAGAGTACAGGGAGCTGTTCACGAACCCGCTGCACCCCTACACCCAGGCGCTTTTGTCCGCCATTCCCCGGACGCAGCTTGATGTGAAGCACAATCGGATTATTCTGGAGGGTGACGTCCCCAGCCCCATTGAGCCGCCGGACGCCTGTCGGTTCGCGGGGCGCTGCCGTTACGCTCAGGATGTTTGCCGCCACGGGACGCCTCCGCTGACGGAGTACGCGCCGGGGCACTTCGTGGCCTGTCATTTCGCGGGAGAAAAACACTGAAAAGAGGTTGCAGAATGTACTCAACACTTGAGCATTTTCTGAAATACGTGACCTACGACACACAGTCGAAGGAGGACGCCGGAGTCGTCCCCAGCACGCCGGGGCAGATGGTCCTGGCGAAGGAGATGGAGAAGGAGCTGCGCGACCGGGGCCTGAAGGATGTAACGCTGACGGACCACGCTTATGTGACGGCAACGCTTCCCTCAAACTCCAAAAAGAAGCTTCCGGCCATTGGGTTCATTGCTCACATGGACACAGCCACCGAGGCGTCCGGCAAGGACGTGAAGGCGCGCGTCGTGAAGGGTTACGACGGCGGGGACGTGGTGCTGAACGAGAAGCTGAAAATTGTCCTTTCCCCCAACGACTTCCCCTTCATGAAAAACTACGTGGGGCATGATCTTGTGGTGACGGACGGGACGACGCTTCTGGGCGCGGACAACAAGGCCGGCATGGCGGAGATTATGGGTGCTGTGGACTGGCTGCTGGAGCATCCGGAGTTTGAGCACGGGGACGTCAGGGTGGCTTTCACGCCGGACGAGGAGGTCAGCGAGCTGGCCAGGGGGCTGGACATCGGGAAGTTTGGCGCGGATTTCGCCTACACGGTGGACGGTGGTCCCATCGGTGAGGTGGCCTATGAGAACTTCAACGCGGCCAGCGCTGTGGTGAAGATCGAGGGCCGCGCGGTGCATCCCGGTACAGCCAAGGGACTGATGCTCAACGCTGTCATGCTTGGGCACGAGCTTCTTTCTATGCTCCCGCCCTCCGAGACCCCTGCGACGACAGAAAAGTACGAGGGGTACTTTCACTGCCTTGGCTTTGAGGCTGAGACCGAGCGCGCGACGCTGCGCTTCATTATCCGTGATCACGACCGGGAGAAGTTCGAAGCGCGCAAGAAATTTATGGAAAAGTGCGTAAACTGGCTGAAGGACAAGTACGGCGCGGATCGGTTCCAGCTTGAAATGAGAGACCAGTACTACAACATGGCCGAGAAGCTCAAGGGGCACATGGACATTGTGGACACCGCGGTGGAGGCCATGAAGGCGCTGGATATCCAGCCGTTCTTCATCCCCATGCGCGGCGGCACGGACGGCGCGGCGCTGTCCTGGCGCGGGCTGATAACCCCCAACCTTTTCACAGGCGGCCACAACTACCACGGGCGGTTTGAGTTTATCTCCGTGCAGGTGATGGAGAAAGCCAGCTCAATGATCCTCAAGATTTTGGAGCTTTACGCGAAAAAAGCGAAATAACCGCATAAAACAGCGGGCCCCTTTCACGGGGCCCGCTGTTTTTTAAAAAAATACCTCGCCCCAGAGGGCGAGGATCACACGTAAAATACGTGAAAATATTCTATGGAGCCGGCGAACAGATTCGAACTGTTGACCTGCGCATTACGAGTGCGCTGCTCTACCTCTGAGCCACGCCGGCCTTACAACGAGATATTTTATCAGCCTGACGCGGTTTTGACAAGGGGCACGAATGTTTTTTTGCGGCCTCCTGTCCCGCAGGGGCTGAGTTCCGGCCGGGGTTATGCCCTGCCCGTTTGGACTCCCTGAGACTCGAGATCCTTCAGATTTTCTTTGTGCCTGGCTTCGTCGACCCATCCCAGAGCGTCCGTCAGGAGTGTTACCCTGCGTCCGGCTGCAAGCAGGGCCAGTACGCTCTCCCGCACGCAGAACTCGCTGGCAATGCCGCAGACCACAACCTCATCCCCCTGCGTCAGCTCCTCCACGGTGTGCCCGGCGGAGTTCCTGGCCTCAAAGGCAGAATATTCCTCACGCCCGTCGTCCGTGCCCTTGCGGCAGACCGTGGCGTTGCCGGGACGCTGCTCCGGCCGGAGGACATCCCGTGAAAAGGCCTCGTGAATGGCTGCGCCGTGAGTTTCCGCCACACAGTGAACTGGCCACGTGCCTCCATTTTTCGTAAAACTGCAGTGCCTGGGGCTATGCCAGTCGGCAGAGTAGAGTACTTTGACATCGGGGTGGGCGTTGATATAACCGACAATTTTTTCCACCGCTGCTTCCGCTCCGCCGCAGGCCAGCGTGCCGTCAATAAAATCATACTGGCAGTCCACAACCAAAAGAGTTTTTGACATGATGAGTTCCTCCCGAAAAAATTTTTTATTTTCTTGGCCGCTCCCGGGCGCGTTTGCGCTGTCTGAAGCCTCTGGGGGCAGGCCCTTTTTCCCTGGTCACCGGCTCCCCCTTCGTCTCGGCAATGAGGTCGCGCAGAGAGGCGGCCCGCTCAAAGTCCAGCTTCTCCACAGCCTCCCACATGGCCTGTTCCATCTCACGGATGGTCATGGATTGGGCGGCGGTTTTTCGCGGGGCCTCCGGCCTGCCCGTGCCGGAGACGCTGTAGGCGGCGGCCAGCTCCGGCGGCAGAAGGTTCGTGACCTCCTTCTCCACGCTGCGGGGCACGATGCCATGGCGCTCGTTGAAGTCTGTCTGTTTCTCCCGGCGGCGGCGGGTCTCCTCCACAGCGCGGTGAATGCTCTCCGTCTCCGCATCCGCGTAGAGGACAACGCGGCTTTCCACGTTTCGCGCTGCCCGGCCCATGATCTGTATAAGGGAGCGGTAGGAGCGCAGGTACCCTTCCCGGTCGGCGTCCAGAATTGCCACCAGCGTTACTTCAGGCAGATCCATGCCCTCACGCAGAAGGTTGATCCCCACCAGCACCTGCACCGCCCCGGTCCGAAGGTCGTGAATGAGCTCCGCGCGCTCAAAGGTGTTCAGCTCCGAATGAATGTAGCGGACCTTGAACTTCAGCTCGCTCAGGTAGTCCGCCAGATCTTCGGAGGAGCGCTTTGTCAGGGTCAGCACCAGGGCCCGCCGGCCCTGTTCGCTCACGGCGCGCAGCCTCTCCACCAGGTCATCCACCTGCCCTCTGGCGGGAAGGACCTCCACCAGCGGGTCCGGTATGCCCGTGGGGCGGATCATCTGCTCCACCACCTGATCGGACTGCTCCAGCTCGTAGTCCCCCGGCGTTGCGGAGACAAACACCGCCGTATGCATGTGCTCCTCAAACTCCGGCCACTCCAGAGGACGGTTGTCCAGACAGGACGGCAGACGAAATCCGTTTTCCACCAGAACGGTTTTCCGAGCGCGGTCTCCGTTGAACATCCCGCGCACCTGGGGCAGCGTGATGTGAGACTCGTCAACAAACAGCAGAAAGTCGTCCGGGAAGAAATCAATGAGCGTGCCGGGAGGATCGCCGTGCTGACGCCCGTCCAGATAAACAGAGTAGTTCTCAATGCCGGAGCAGTACCCCACCTCGGTGAGCATTTCCATATCGTAGCGCGTCCGCATCTCAATCCGCTGGGCCTCAAGAAGCTTCCCCTCCGCTGTGAATCGGTTTTTCATGGACGTCAGTTCGGCCTCAATGAGGGGAATGGAGCGGGCAATGGCGTCCGTCTGCGTGACGTAGTGCTGCGCGGGGAACACGGACGCCTCCGGTGTGTGCTCCACCAGATGCCCCGTCAGGGGTTCGATGATGTCAATGCGCTCAATCTCATCGTCGAAAAAGGTCACCCGGATGCAGTTTTCGTCATAGGCGGGCAGGACCTCTATCGTGTCGCCGCGCACGCGGAACTTCCCCGGTTCCAGCACGGAGTCGTTGCGTTCGTAGTAGTTCTCCATCAAATGTTCCAGGAAGTCGCGGTGTTCAATCTGCTCCCCCTCCCGGAAGGAGAAGATGGCGTTTTCATAGTTCTCGCGCTTGCCAAGGCCATAGATGCAGGAGACGCTTGCCACGACCAGCACGTCACGCCTTTCAATGAGGGCCTTTGTCGCGGCCAGCCTCAGGCGTTCAATGCGGTCGTTGATGGAGGCGTCCTTTTCAATGTAGGTGTCGCTGGAGGGGATATAAGCCTCCGGCTGATAGTAATCGTAGTAGCTGACGAAGTAGTGGACGGCGTTCTCCGGGAAAAAAGCCTTGAACTCGCTGTAGAGCTGTGCGGCAAGGGTTTTGTTGTGGGCCAGCACCAGAGACGGGCGGTTCATGGCCGCGATGATGTTGGCCATAGTAAAGGTTTTCCCGCTGCCCGTGACGCCCATCAGGGTCTGAAAGCGGCTGCCGTCCCTCAGGCCGCGCGTCAGGGCCTCGATAGCCTCCGGCTGGTCTCCCGCCGCGGGCCACTCCGAGTGGAGAACAAAGTCCTTCTGAATCATGCCGGCATATTTTGGGCCAGGCTTCGGGTGAAGGATTCCATTTTGTCCATCGCCGCCATAAGCGTCTCCTGAGACTGCGTACAGGCGATGCGGATATATCCCTCCCCGGTGGACCCAAAGGCGTTGCCGGGCACAACAGCCACGCCGGCCTCCCGAAGCAGACGCCACGCAAATTCCTCGCTGGAGAGCCCCGTTCCCCTGATGCTGGGGAAGAGGTAAAACGCCCCCTCCGCAGGGTGGCACTCCACGCCCGTCATCGTGTCGAGACGCTCTCTGACCGCCTTCATGCGGGCAGCGAAGACGGCGCTGCGCTCCTGAACCTTCGCGTCCTGTGTGTTCAGGGCGTAACAGGCCCCCTTCTGGGCCAGCGTGTTGACCCCGTAGGTCTGGAACGTCGAGTTTACACAAAGCAGCTGAATCAGGTTCGCCGGCGCAATAAGGTATCCCAGACGCCAGCCCGTCATGCAGTGGCTCTTGGAGACGCCGCTTATCAGAACGGTGCGTTCCTTCATGCCGGGAAGGGCCGCGAAACAGGTGTGGCAGCCGTTGAAAACCATCGACTCATAGATTTCATCGCTCAGGACAAAGAGGTCCCGCTCCTCCGCGAAGGCCGCGATTTCCTCCATCTGCCTGCGCGGCAGGACGCGGCCCGAAGGGTTGCCCGGGGAGTTCAGCAGAATGCCCCGGGTCCGGGGGGTGGCAGCTGCCCTCAGTTCATCAGGCGTAGGGGCAAAGGCGTTCTCCTCCCGGGTACGGATTGGCACAGGGACGCCGCCGTTCCCGCGGATCTGATCAGCGTAGGGGGTGAAGTAGGGCTCGAAGACCAGCACCTCGTCCCCGGGGTTGAGCAGAGCCTGAAAAACCAGCCAGGCCGCGTGAAGCCCACCCACTGAGATATAAACCTCCTCCGGACGGGCCTTCAGCCCATGATGACGCTCCCAATAGGCGCAGACTGCCTCCCGCAGGTCGGGAAAACCCGGCAGGGGAGGGTAGTGGGTGAAGCCCTCCTTTGCCGCGCCGGCTGCCGCGTCGACAATGTCCGGCTCCGTGACGAAGTCCGGCTCGCCGATGCTCAGATTCAGCGGGGGATTCCCCGCCGAAGTCATCTCTTCAATGGCCTGAAAGATACGGACCATGCCTGAGGGCGTTTGACCGCCGTAACGTTTGGCCAGTTCCATGCAACAGTCCTCTTTTCTGAAAAATCTAAAACTCTGAAAAAAACTAAAACCAGGGAATGAACAGCGGGATAAAGACAATCATCAGGAAGACCAGAATCAGGCCGGCGAGGTAGGGAACGACGGCCCGGGAAATTCTTTCAAGAGGAAGCCCTGTGATGCCGGAGGCGACGAACAAATTGATGGCCACAGGAGGTGTGATCATTCCAATGGCGATGCCCACCACAAACAGCACGCCAAAATGCAGCGTAGAGACCCCCAAAGCCCGCACCAGCGGCAAAAAGACCGGCGTCAGCAGAATGATCGCCGACGACGTCTCCATGAAGACCCCGGCAATCAGGATAATAATGGAGATCAGCAGCATAATGATGTATTTGTTGTCAGAGACGCTGAGAACCGCGGCGGAAAGCGTCTCCGGTATCTTCCAGTTGGCCAGGCACCAGCCAAAGGGGCCGGAACAGGCAATGATAATCATGATGACGGCGCTTGTACGCGCTGACCCCAGCATAATCTCAAAGAGCCCCTTCCAGGTCAGGTCGCGGTAGATAAAGGCGGAAACCAGAACCGCGTAGGCCACGGCGACGGCGGCAGCCTCGGAGGGCGTGAACACGCCGGAGAAGATTCCCCCAAGGATAATCAGGGGCATCATAATGCCGAGGAAAGCGATCAGGAAAGTGCGGAACACCCGCCCCAGTGAGAGGTTGTCCCCCTTGGGATAGCGGCGCCGGTGCCCCTGATACAGGGCAATGGCAATCAGCACACCCCCCATGATGAAACCGGGGATGAAGCCCGCCTTGAACAGGCTGTTGACGCTGACCTCTGCGATGACGGCATAAAGCACCATGGGGACAGAGGGCGGGATGACCACGCCAATGGTCCCCGCTGCCGCGATGAGGGCCGCTGAGGCGTCCACATGATAGCCGCGGGCCCGGAGTTCCGGGATCAGGGCGCCGCCGACTGCCGCTGTGGTTGCCGCGCCGGAGCCGGAGATAGCCGCAAAAAACATCCCCGCCAGCACAGACACCACGGACAGACCGCCTCGGATCATCCCCAGAATGGACTCACAGAACTCCACAAGGAGCCGGGATATCTTGCCCTTTGACAGCAGATCCCCAGCCAGAACGAAAAAAGGCACGGCGATGAGAGAGAAGGAGTTGCAGCTCTCAAACATCCGCTGAATGACCATCAGCAGTTTTGCAGTGCCCAGACCGGAGGCAATCGCCGCCGCCGCGGCGGAGCCAATGGCGAAGGCCACGGGAACCCCCGCCAGAAGAAGCACAAGAAACACGGAGAACAGGATTCCGGCTGCGGACATTACCGTTCCTCCCCCTTCCACGTTTCCACCAGCATGACGGCGGCGTGAATAGCCATAATAATCATGCTGATGGGGAGGCACATATAAATATATTTCATCTGGATGGGAATAGCAGCGGCAGTGCGCACCTGCCTTCCGCAGTAAAGCATTCCATAATAAAACAGCAGACAGAAGAGGACAAGGCACACGGCATGGACCCCCGTGCGCAGCCCTCGTCTGGCCTGTTCAGGAAAAAGCCCCTGAACAAGGGTGATAGCGATGTTCCCATTGTGGCGGTAGACGCAGGTTGCCCCAAGGAACGTGGACCATATCAGCAGAAAGCGCGTGGCCTCCTCGGACCAGGAGAGCGACGTGAACCACGTCCGGCACACAATCTGAGCCACAGTAAAGATGACCATCAGCCCCAGCATCGCGACAATCAGAACGCCGCAGAACCGGTCAAGAATATCGCTGAGCTTTCTCATTAAGCACAGGGGGGACTGCTGCTTCAGTCCCCCTGCACCCTCCAGTGCTTTCATAAAGTACCGTCAGCTTCCGCTACTTCGCCAGCAGAGCCTGAATGCGCGCGATGGTGTCCTTGTACTTCGGATAGGCGCTGTATACGCTCTGAACAGCCGAACGGAAGGACTCCACATCGGGATTCTCCACAACCTGCACCCCATGCTCCTTGATGGCCCTGAGCTGACCGGCCTCCTGGTCGGCCACCCACTGACGCTCATGCTCCGCAGCCTCCTGAGCGGCCTGTTTGAAGATTTTCTGTGTCTCAGGATCCAGCCGCTTGTAGGCCTCAAGGCTCATAGTGATGATGGCCGTGGAGTAGCTGTGGCGGTCCAGCGTCACATACTTCTGATTGTAGTCCCACAGGCCATAGGAGAAGATGACATTGATGGGGTTCTCCTCGCCCTCAATGGTGTTCTGCTGCATGGCGGTCAGCGCGTCGGCCCACTGCATCGGCGTGGCATTGACGCCCAGCGCCCTGAAGGTGGCGGTGTAGACCTCGTTCTCCATGACGCGGAGCTTCAGCCCCTTGAGGTCCTCCGCGTTGTTGACAGGCCGCACGGAGTTCGTCACGTTGCGGAACCCGCGCTCGGCGTAGGCCAGACCCTTCAGCCCGGCAGCCTCCAGCGTGTCCAGCAGCTCCTGGCCGATCTCGCCGTCCAGCACCTTGTACGCCTCCGCGTTGTTCGCGAAGAGGAAGGGCATATCCAGCACGCCCATCATGGGCGCGAAGTTCACAAAGGGCCCGGAGGTGATAATGCCCATGTCCAGCATATCCATGGTCATGGAGTCCAGCATGTCGGACTCGCCGCCCAGACTGCCGTTGGGGTAAATCTCAATCACATACGCGCCGCCGGTGCGCTCCTCCACAAGGGCCTTGAACTTCTCCGCCGCGACCTGGAAGGAGTCCTGCTCGTTGACCGTCGTCCCCAGCTTCAGCTTCGTCGCCGCGGAGCATATCCCCGCCGCAACCAGCAGCATAATCATCGCAAAAACCAGTACTTTCTTCATAGTGACCTCTTATCCACCTTTCTCAGATAAAGAAACAATAGGGCTTAGTATAACAGAAGAGGCATCAGATTCAAGGCCTCCGGCCTGCCCTTAAAAAAATCAGCGGGGGAAGCGCCCCCGCTGAAGCGTTCCTGATTTTAAGCGTTCTTCCTTATTTCCCCGCCAGATACTCGTTAATGCTGGCAGCGGCCCGGCGCCCCTCGCCCATGGCCAGAATGACCGTCGCGGCGCCCAGAACAATGTCCCCGCCGGCCCACACCCGCGGAATGCTCGTCTTCTGGTTCTCGTCCACGATGATGTTGCCGCGCTTTGTGACGTTGAGCCCCTGAGTGGTCTTGGCCATCAGCGGGTTGGACTCGTTGCCCAGAGCCACAATAGCCGCGTCGATCTCAAGCTGATGCTCCGTTCCCGGTTTGGCCACAGGCTTGCGGCGGCCGGACTCGTCGGGCTCGCCCAGCTCGTAGCTCAACAGCTCCACAGCCTTCAGACGGCCGTTTTCGTCGCCGATGAAGCGGGTGGGATTCTCCAGGAAGTGGAAGTCCACACCCTCTTCCATGGCGTGGGCAACCTCC
This sequence comes from Fretibacterium sp., assembly GCA_024695065.1. GTDB lineage: Bacteria > Synergistota > Synergistia > Synergistales > Aminobacteriaceae > JAFUYV01. The sequence goes on from JAILIX010000046.1 coordinate 9,063, forward strand.
TCGGCACGGGCGGGCATCTCCGTGCGGGTGCGGCGGTAAATGCAGTAGACCTTCTCCGCGCCCAGACGGAGGGCCATACGCGCACCGTCCATCGCCACGTTGCCGCCGCCGAAGACCGCCACGCGCTTTGCCGGGAACATGGGGGTGTCCGCGTGCTCCACGTCATAGGCCTTCATCAGGTTCGCGCGGGTCAGGTACTCGTTGGCGCTGAACACTCCGATGAGGTTTTCCCCCTCGATCCTCAGGAACTTCGGCAGACCCGCTCCCGTTCCGATGAACGCGGCGTCAAAGCCGTTCTCGTCCAGAAGCTGGCTCAGGGTCTCCGTGCGTCCCACCAGGAAGCTCATTTTGAACTCCACGCCCATCTTCTTGAGGTTCTCAACCTCTTTGGCAACAATCTCCTTCGGCAGACGGAACTCGGGAATGCCGTAGACCATGACGCCGCCCGTCTTCTGGAAGGCTTCAAACACGGTGACGCTGTGGCCCGCCCGGCGGGTGTCCGCCGCCACGGTCAGCCCTGCGGGGCCGGATCCGATGACAGCAACGCGTTTGCCCGTGTCCGGCGCAGGCTGGGGGACGGTGATCTTGTTGTTGGCCCGCTCCCAGTCTGCCACGAAACGCTCAAGACGTCCAATGGCCACAGCCTTCTCCGGGGACTTCTGAATCTTGCCCACGGTGCAGAAGCTCTGGCACTGCTTCTCCTGGGGGCAGACACGGCCGCAGATGGCGGGAAGGAGGTTGGTGGTCTTGATGGTGTCCACCGCCCCCTTGAAGTCGCCCTTCTGGATGTGGGCGATGAAATCCTTGATGGGCACGCCCACAGGGCATCCCTTGGTGCAGGGCGCGTTGGTACAGCCAAGGCAGCGCTCCGCCTCGACCCGGGCCTGAGTCTCCGTGTAGCCCATGGCCACCTCGCCCATCTCACGGGCCCTCTGAATGGGGTCACGGGAGGGCATCTCCTGCCCGGGAATCGCCCCCCTGTCTTTAGGGGTCAGCGTCTTGTCCTTAATCTCAGCCCAGACCTTTTCGGCCTCCTGGTTGAGCATTTCTGTTGTCTTATGCTCAGACATGGTTACGCACCCGCCTTTCCAAGGGTAGAACCGTTCGTCAGACCAATACGGCACACGTGGTCCTTCGCCTTCTGGTAGTCCGCCTGCTCACGGTCACGGAAGGCGCGCATACGCTGCATCATATTGTCGAAATCCACCTTGAAGCCGTCGAACTCCGGCCCGTCAACGCAGACGAATTTCGTCTCGCCGCCGACGCTGACGCGGCAGCAGCCGCACATGCCCGTCCCGTCAATCATAATCGTGTTCAGCGACACGGTGGTGGGGACGTTGAAAGGACGCGTGGTGGCAACGCAGAACTTCATCATGATGGGGGGACCGATGGCCACAACCTCGTTGGGCATGGAGTAGCCGCCCTTGCCCTCGCAGAGCTCCTTCAGCGGCTCCGTCACAAGACCCTTGCGGCCGTAGGAACCGTCGTCCGTCACGATGATGAGCTCGTCAGAGGCTTTCTTCATCTCCTCCTCGAAGATGACCAGGTCCTTCGTCCTGGCTCCAACGATGGCGATGACATGGTTCCCGGCATTGTGATGGGCCTGAACGATGGGGTGCATGGGTGCAACGCCAATGCCGCCGCCCACGCAAACGACAGTGCCGACCTTCTCAATTCTGGTGGGGCTGCCCAACGGCCCGACGATGACAGGAATGCTGCCGCCTACCTCAAACTGAGAGAGCTTCAGCGTCGAAGCCCCCACGGTCTGGAACACGATGGCAATCCAGCCCTCCTCAGCGTTGGCGTCCGCAATGGTCAGCGGGATACGCTCACCATAGGTCTCATCCACCTGCAGAACGATAAACTGTCCCGCCCTGCGGTTGCGGGCAATCTCAGGAGCCGTTACCTTAAAGTAGTAAACGTCCTGTCCTCTCTCTTCATCGTGAGAGAGCCGCCGCTTCTCCAAAATCTTGTGCAAAATCAAGTTCCCCCTCTTGAATAGTATATACACAATTGATTGATATGATAAGCCATTTTTCAAAAGAAAACAAGCGCGGAAGAAAATCAGAGGCCGGAAATTCAGAGGACATTCCAGCCTCGATTTTTTCCCCCTTATCTGCCATAATAATTTTGTTTCTTACCCCATAAAGGGAGGTTATTTCCCATGTCTGCAGGCAGGGACCTGACGCTTGTGCTGAATGAAAGAAGACTGGATACGGACTCGGCCTTTCGTTTGCATGAGGTGCTGATGCGGAATATCGCCGGAGTTGCCAGCCTCACCGTCGATATGGCGGCGGTGGAGTACATCTCCTCCGCGGGGCTTCGCGCACTTCTGGCCGCCCGTCACGCCATGGGGGATGAGGGGCGCGTGACGCTCCGCAACGTGAGGGAGGCGGTCATGAACATCCTTGAGCTGACAGGCTTTTCTGAGATATTCAGCGTGGAGCCGCCCGCGGGCGGCGGACAGGTCTGATTCCGCCAGTCCGGGTTCCGCCCCTCCCTCCACAGCAGGCTCACCAGCAGACGCGGGCGTCCCTGGCCTCCCCGGGGCGGCTGCGGGCCGGCATGTACGCCAACAGATGCCGCTGACCGGCCCCGGCGCGATGGCGGCGGGTATTAAGAACGGCGGCAATACACTTTTTTCGCGGCAAACCGGGCGGCGCATGGAAAAAGGCATATCTGCCTCAATCCCCTCCGGACCGCGGGACTGAAACGATGAGCGGGTCTCCCGGTCTGGCTTCCCCGCTTTCCAGCACCTTCGCGAAAATCCCCTCCCGCGGCATCACGCAGTCTCCGGCGGCTTTCCGGATGGCGCAGTCCCCGTGGCACTCCTTGCCGATCTGCGTCACCTCGCAGAGGGCGGTCCCAATCTTCAGGCGCGTCCCCACCGGCAGTTCGTAAAGGCAGAGTCCATCCGTCAGGACATTCTCGGCAAACGCCCCGGGCAGCAGTTTCTCCTGGACGCGGGACTGGAGCTTCGCCACGCTCTCCGCCCCCAGCAGGCTGACCTGCCGGTCCCAGTTCCCCGCGTGGGCATCGCCCACAATGCCGTGATGGGCCCTGAGAACGGCTCTGTCCACCGGGCGCTTCTGCTCGCCCCGGCGTTCGCTGACACAGAGGGCGAGAATTTTTCCTGTCCCGGCCCTCTGACCGTCCGGGCCTTCTGGACGGAAGCGTCCGGCGCAGTCCTCCGTCTTGCCCTCCAGCATCTCTGTCCCGTGCTGAATGGCCGCGCTGACCGCGCTGAAGCACTCACAGGCGGCCTTCTCGCTGCCCGGCAGGTTGATGATGAGCGTCGCCCCCCGTATCCCGGCCACGGCCCGGGACAGGCATCCCATGGGCGTGATCTTCATGCTTGCCGCGCGCATGGCCTCCGGAATGCCGCGGGCCTCCCGCTCAAGGACGGCCAGCGTCGCCTCCGGCGTCACGTCCCGGGGGGAGAACCCCGTTCCCCCCGTTGTCAGGACAAGGGGCAGCCTCAATTCATCCGCGCATTTCAACAGCTCGGCCTGAATCTTTTCCGGCTCGTCGGGGATAACCGCGGTGTGGGCCGTGGCCCATCCCATCCCCTCCAGAAGGCGGCACAGCGTGGGCCCGCTGGTGTCCTGCCTCTCGCCCCGGGAGGCCCTGTCGCTGATGGTAATGACAGCTGCTTTGCGCATGGTCAGGTCACTCTTTCCTTATGAAATCCCCGTGGATGCCGCCGCTCTTGGACAGCAGCCGGATATCGCCGATCACCATGTCGCGCTGCACGGCCTTGCACATATCATAAACCGTCAGCAGGGCCACGGACACGGCGGTCAGCGCCTCCATCTCAACGCCGGTCCGCCCTTCACAGGAGACCTCAGCCCGGACATCCACAGCCAGAGCCTCCCCATCCAGAGAGAGGGACAGATTCACGCCGCTCAGGGGGAGGGGATGACACAGGGGAATCAGATCCGGCGTGCGCTTGGCTCCCATAATGCCCGCCACCTGCGCCACGGTCAGAACGTCGCCCTTTTGGACGCCGCCGCTCTGAATGAGGCGGAACGTCTCCGGGCTGACGAAAATCCGGCCCGCGGCCGCCGCGCGGCGGCGGGTGATGTCCTTTTCCCCCACGCTGACCATGCGCGCCCGTCCTTCGCCGTCAAAATGCGTGAAATCCACCGGTGAATCAGCCTCCGATCCTGTTCATGCTCCGGGCCGCCTCGCTGAACTTCTCCATCGACAGGCAGGGGCGCTTCTCCGGCTTTGCCAGAATGGCGCGGCGGAGGGCTTCCCTCATGCCGGCCCTGTCCAGCCCCCGGATGGGGATCTCAGGGGCGGTGTGAAGGCAGGGTTTGATGTGTCCGTCGGCGGTGAGCCGGATACGGTTGCACCAGCCGCAGAAGGGACAGGTCATCGGGCTGATGAACCCCACGCGCCCCCGGGCTCCTGCGAACCGGAACATCTGCGCCGTCCCCTCCCGGGGCAGGGGAGTGAGGCCCGGAATGAGCGCCAGAGCCTCCCGGAACGTCATACAGGCGTCCGGCCTGAGGGCCTCCTCCGTCCGGGGCATGGGCATCCGCTCGATAAAACGCACGTCCATATCGTTCTCCCGGGTCAGGTCCGCCAGGCGGGGGAGATCGCCGGCGTTGAAATCACCGAGCAGAACCGTGTTGATCTTCACCCTCAGCCCCGCGGAACGGGCCGCCTCAATGCCGTCCAGAACCCGGCTGAGGGAACCGCCCCCCGTGATGCGGGCGAACTTCTCCGGGGCCAGCGTGTCCAGACTGACATTGACCCGGCGGACCCCCGCCTCCTTCAGCGGAGTGGCCATGGCCGCAAGCAGTGTTCCGTTGGTCGTGAGGCATACCTCCTGTATTCCGGGCACGGCGGCGGCGCGCCGGCAGAGGGACACGATGTCCGGCCTCATCAGGGGCTCGCCGCCTGTGAAGCGGAGTTTAGTTACGCCCAGTTCCGCCGCGGCCGCGGCCGTGCGGAGGATTTCCTCCCCGGTCATTGCCTCGCCGGACGCCGGCTCCGCCCCGGCCGGCATGCAGTAGCAGCAGCGAAGATTGCACCGGTCCGTCACGGAGACGCGCATATAGTTGATCTCCCGTCCGAAAGCGTCGCGCATTTTCTGTCCCCTCAACCGCCGGGGCCTCATCCCCCCTGCCTTCTTTCCAGCAGGTTCAACGCCGTCAGAACGGTGAAGGAAATCGCCAGGTTCACCAGCACCCATTTCATGGCCAGAGCGTCGTTTCCCGTGCGCCAGAGCTGATAGACCGTGGTGGAAATGGTCGCAGTCCGGCCCGGCGTGTAGCCTGCTATCATGCTCGTTGCGCCGTACTCGCCCAGAGCCCTGGCAAAGGACAGAACAGTCCCCGCCATGAGTCCCTGGCTGCAGCAGGGGACCCGGATGCTCCAGAAAATCACGGTATCCGACGCCCCCAGTGTCTTTGCCTCCTCCTCCAGGGTCCTGTCAAAGGACTCAAAGGCCCCCCGCGCCGTCCGGTACATCAGGGGAAAGGACACCACGACGGAGGCAAAAACCGCCGAATACCACGTCATCGTCATCCGCACCCCAAAGTGCTCCAGTATCCAGAGCCCCAGCGGCCGCCGCGGCCCCATAAGACGCAGCAGAAAATACCCCACCACCGTGGGGGGCAGCACCAGCGGAAGAGTCAGCACCACATCCAGAAATCCCCTGGCCAGCTTCGGCAGTCTGGCGGTATAGTAGGCGGCGGCGATGCCGGTGAAGAACACCACGGCGCAGGAAATCAATGCCACCCGCAGGGAATTGAGCAGCGGGTACCCGTCCATGAATCACCGGGCCGGGGTGAACCCGATGGAGATAAAAATCTTCCTGGCTTCCGGCGACTGAAGGTATCTCAGGAAATCCCGCGCCTCCTCCCCCCGGGCCGACCGGGACAGCACCGCCGCAGGGTAGACGACCGGCGTCTTCAGTGTCCCCGCAGGGGGACCGGCAACCACGGTCAGCCCGTGGGTGGCCGCGTCCGTGGCGTAGACGATGCCGCAGTCCACGGCTCCCTCCCGCACCTGCAGGGCCACCTCGGTGACGTTGCTGGCGAAGGATATCCGTTTTTCCCCGTTCAGCTTGTCCCAGAGCCCCGCGTTTTCCAGTATCTCCCGGGCATAAGTCCCCGCGGGAACGTCGGAATTCCCCAGCGCAATCATGCTGAGCCGGTCCGTTCCCAGATCCCGGAAGTAACGGATCCCCGCCGGGTTCTCCGGCGGGACGGCAAGGACCACCTTGTTTTCCAGAAGATCGATCCGCGTTGCCCTGTCGATGAGCCCTGCCTCTTCAAGCGCGTCCATCGGCTTCCGGGCAGCGGAGATGAACAGGTCACACTCCGCCCCTTCCTCAATCTGGGTTTTCAGTGTCCCCGACGAGTCGAAATTGTAAAGAATCTCACAGTGGGGGTTGGCTTCAGTCCAGAGCGCCCCAGCCCTTTCCATTGCCGCCTGCAGGGACGCGGCCGCGAAGACCGTCAGCACCATCCTGTCCGCCGCCGCTGCGGGCTGCGCAAGAAACCCCGCGAACACTGAAACCGCCGCTGTCATCACTGCCATGAATCTTTTCATCAGAATTCCTCTGCTCCGTTCGTTGTCTTTCCCGGCGTCTTTCAGGCCCTTTCCAGCAGGACCTCCAGGGTGCCGCCGCACACCAATCCCTCCTCCGCCGCCTCGTCCTCGTTCAGATCGACGCGGCAAAGCTGAGCCTGACGGGGGGCGCCGGAGAGAAGGTCTTTTGCCTTCCGGACCAGCATGGCCTCCACGCACCCGCCGCCTATTGTCCCCACACAGGTTCCGTCCTCCAGAACCAGCATTTTTGTCCCCACGCTCCTGGGGGCAGACCCCTTGCGGGCTACGATTGTCAGCAGGACCTTCTTCTCCGGCCGGTTCAGTGCTTCCAGAATCTCTTCCGGGTACCCCATCCCTCCGCCCTGCCGGTTCTTGACCTTAATAATCTCCGCAATGACCGAAACCGCAATCTCCTCCGGAGTCTCGGCCCCGATGTCCAGACCGATCGGTGTGTTGACGCTGTACAGTATATCTTTTGAAACGCCGGCCATGAACAGGTTTTCCTTGATTTTCTGGACCCTTTTTTTGGATCCCATGAGCCCGATATAGGCGTGGGGCTTTGCCGCAATGAGCTTCAGGCACAACTGATCCCAGAGGTGCCCGCGGGTGACAATGACAAAGAAAGTTTCCCTGTCTCCCGTTATTGAGTTCAGCGCGTTCTCAAAGCTGTCGCAGATCACCAGGCTGGCGCCGGCCTCCTTCGCCTTGCCGGCAAAGGACGGCCGGTCGTCAATGCAGATCACCTGGCAGCCGATCATACGTCCGAGCCGGATAATCGGGATTGAAACATGACCCGCGCCGCAGACCACGATTTTCTTCTCCCGTTCCAGGCGTTCAGCGTAGACCCGCCTTCCCCCCGTCTCCATCACTCCGCTTGCCGCGGCCTCTGCCGACGTCCAGAAACTGTCCGGTCCGGAAGCCCAGACCACCTCTCCATCGGACAGCAGGGCCTTCTCCCCGATGCTGTCGCCGTCCAGCAGGGTCAGGGCGAAATTCACATGATCGGGATCCAGGTCCCGGAGCCTGTCATAAAAATCCCTCATGATAATCACTTCCCAAAGCCGCAGTTGGGGAAAACGCAGACGCTGCAGTTCAGACAGAGCCCGCCCTGCCCCAGTGCGTCGATATCTGTTTTTTTCAGCACCTCTCCCGCCATAATCCTTGGCAGGACAAGGTCAAAGACCGTCCTTTTCGCGTACATCACGCAGCCCGGAAGCCCCATGACAGGGATGTGCTCTTTCCCCAGATACGCCAGCATGAACATGGCCCCCGGCAGGACCGGGGCTCCATACGTCACCACCTCGTCCGCCACCGAGCGGATCGCGAAGGGCGTCCTGTCGTCGGGGTCCACGCTCATTCCCCCTGTGCACAGAATCATATCGGCCCCCTTGTCCAGGAGCCGCCTGATGCATGCAATCTCCATCTCCGGGTCGTCGGAGCTGACCTCCCGTCCTGTGATTTCCACGTCAAACTCCGCGAGCTTCTCCTCAATGACCGGGGTGAAGGTGTCCTCAATCCGATGGTGGTAAACCTCGTTCCCCGTCGCGAGGATGCCCGCTTTCCTGTGCCGGAAGGGAAGGATCCTGAACAGGGGAACCCCTTCCGTGACGGCCCTTGCCTGTTCCATCTTCTCCTTTTCAATGACGAGGGGAATGATCCGTGTTCCGGCGATGACGTCTCCCGTCCTGACAGCGAAATTGCCGTGACGGGACGCAATCATCATTCCCCCCAGCGCGTTGATCCGGTTCAGAAGGACGCCGTTCACCTTCAAGAGCCCGTCTCTGGCGGCAATGACCTCCACTTTCCCTTCTTTGATCTCCGAGGGACGCATTCCCTCGCTCCGGCAGATGTCGTAGAGAATCATCGCGGCCTCGTTCTCATGGAGTTTGTCCCCGTCCATTTCCCAGATGTAAATATTATCCTTCCCAAGGCTCAGAAGGACGGGGATATCCTGCTCCGTGATGATATGCCCCTTTCTGAAGGCGGGGCCCTTCTTCACACCCCTGATAATCTGAGTGACGTCGTGGCAGAGGACCTGTCCCACGGCGTCCTCCGTTTTCATGAGCTTCACGGTCTCTACCTCCCATTCCCGGCTCGGATATCAGCGGCCCGGGGCAGACGGGCCTCTGCCACTATTATAATGCGCTGTGCCGTTTACAGGCTCATAAAGGGCCCCCGCTTCAGGAACTTTCCCTGATTCCCGCAGATGACCCTTCCCTCCTCCGCCACCGGCTGTCCCCGCAGGAACACCCTCTCAATCACCCCGGTCAGAGTCCGGCCCTCAAGGGGCGCGTAGTCACACCGGCTGACCTGATCCTGGGCCGTGATGACCTGGGTACGGCCAGGATCCAGAATGACGATATCCGCGTCGGCGCCTTCCTGAAGAGCGCCCTTCCGTGGGTAGAGCCCATAAAGTTTCGCCGGATTTTCGCACAAAACTTCGCACATCTTCTCCACGCTGATTCGTCCTCTGGCCACGCCCTCGGAGTAGATCACCCTGCCCCGGGTTTCCACGCCGGGCATTCCTCCGGGAATCCTGCGAAAGTCGTTTTCCCCAAGGGCCTTCTGGTCCAGGGTGAAGGCGCAGTGGTCTGTGGCGACGGTCTGTATCTCCCCGGCGGCCAGCGCCGCCCACAGCGCGTCGTTGTCGCTCTTCTCCCGCAGGGGAGGGGAAATGACGTACCTCGCGCCCTCAAAGCCGGGGAGGTCGTAGAGCTCCCGGGTCATGGTGAGGTACTGAGGGCAGGTCTCGGCATAGACGGTCTGTCCCCGACGACGGGCCTCCCGGATCTCCTCCAGGCCCTCTTCACAGGTCAGGTGCACGACGATGACCGGTATGCCGGTGACCTCGCCGGGAAATCCGCTCTGCGGGGCGCACATGTGCAGCAGCCGTCTGATGGCCTCCGCCTCCGCTGCCGGCGGGCGCGTCCTGTAATGGCAGGCCACGTCCCCGTTGTGATGGGCGTATTCCTCCTGCAGGGCGGCGATCAGCCCGTCGTTCTCGCAGTGGACCCCCGCGATGCCGCCCACTTCCTTCAGGCGTCTCAGCACTTTGCAGAGGGTCTGGTCGTCCAGCTTTGTATCATAGGTCATGTAAAGCTTGAAGGAGGTCACGCCCTCGTCCATCATGAGCCGGCACTCGTCGGCAACGCTGTCGTTCCAGTCTGTGATGGACATGTGGAGGCCATAGTCGCAGGACACGCCCTGTTCCGCTTTTTTCTTCCAGTTCTCCAGGGCGCCGCTCAGGGTCTCGCCGGGATACTGCGTCCCGAAGTCGATGATGGTCGTGGTGCCGCCGGAGACGGCGGCCCTTGTTCCGGAGTTGAAGTCGTCGCAGGTCACGGTCCCCGCGACGTGAAGGTCAAAGTGGGTGTGTGCGTCGATGAAGCCGGGGAAGACAAGCTTCCCTGTCGCGTCCACCCGCCGGACATCCCCGGTGATGTCCTTTATGCCTCCGGGAACAACGTCTTTTATCTTTTCGCCCTCCACCAGCAGGTCCCCGGTGAAACTGCCTGCCGGCGTGATGAGGGTCCCGTTTTGTATCAGCGTTCTCATGGGATCAGATACGGGTAGTCCCGGTAAACCGTGTCGATAATCTCCGCCAGCCGGACGTCAAGGGCCGTGTCCCTCCGCCCGACGCGGTAATTCAACGTACGGCCTCCCACGCGCACCACGGACTCTCCCTCCGCTCCCGTGAAGACAAAGCCGTCGTTCCCGGACTCCTTCATGTCCGCCTCGTCCGCGAAGAGGGTGAACTTGTCCCTGAAGGGGGAGGAGTCATAAGGGCAGAAGGCCGTGCAGTTGCCGCACTCGTTGCACATTGAGTCCACATGGACTATCTGGTGCATGCGGCCTGGAACCTGAATGGAGACGTTGGCCCGGTTCGGGCAGACCTCCGCGCAGTTTTCGCAGAGGAGGCCGCAGGACAGGCAGCGTTCATCGCAGGTCCCGGCGGCCGGAGGCTCCTCCAGAACCCCGCGCCTGCTGAAGACCGCCTCATCCGTCAGCCGGCCTTTGCGGCCCGTGTCACAGGTTTCCCGGCCCAGTATGGCGGAACAGGCTTTCTGCGCGTCCGCGATGGCCTTCACCGCCACCGAAGCGCCGGAGGCCCCGTCTCCAATGGCGTAAACCCCCTTCAGCGAGGTCTCACAGGTATCAGGGTTCAGGACAGGACAGCCCTTCCCGTCGACCTCAATGCCGTTGGCCCTGTAAAACCCGGTGTCGATTCTCTCCCCGATGGAGGCGATGACCGTGTCGCAGGGAATCTCCACCATCGCGTCTGTTTCCTTCACGGATCGGCGGCCGCTGGCATCGGGTTCACCCAGCTCCATTTTGTGGCAGAGGAGCTTCCCGCCCTCCAGCGAGACGGGGGAGAGGAGTTCCCGGAACTCCACGCCCTCCGCAAGGGCATCGTTCAGCTCCTCTTCGTCCGCCGGCATGTAGCGCCGGGTGCGCCGATAGACGAGACAGACGTTCTTCACCCCGTCCGTCCGTTTCGCAGCGCGGGCCGTGTCCATCGCTGTGTTGCCGCCGCCAATCACCGCGACGTTCTCCCCGGGCCGGAGATGCCCCCCGTGTTTTCGGAAGTCCGTCAGGAAGTCCAGCGCGTTGAGCGCTGATCCCTGCTTCAGCTCCAGGGGGGTATTCTGATGGGCTCCGATGGCCAGCAGCACAGCGTCGGCCTTCAGATCCCTGAGGCTTTCCACGCGGCGGTTCAGGATAAATTCTGCGCCCACCGCCCGGGCAAGGCTCACGTCCTTTTGAATCTCGTCCTCCGGGATGCGGAAGGGGGGGATGACGTTCCGGATGACGCCGCCGGCCAGCCCGTTCTCGTCATAGACCGTCACGTCTGCTCCGGCCCGTCCCAGGAAGAAGGCGGCCGCAATCCCCGCCGGCCCAGCGCCGATAATAATGACCTTTTTCCCGTTGGGAGTGCCGGGCTTCAGCTCCTGAATGACCTCATTATATCCCTTCCGTGCCGCGATGAGCTTGTTGCGGCGGATCTGCACCGGCGTCTCATAGTGATTTCTTGTGCAGGCCGTCTGGCACGTGTGGGTACAGAGATTCCCTGTGATGAAGGGGAGCGGGTTTTTGTCCAGAATGACGCGCAGGGCCTCCGCGTACTGCCCGTCGGCCACGAGCTGCCCGTAGGCGGTGATGTCCTGATGGATGGGGCACCGGTCTGAGCAGGGGGCCGTGAAGCAGTCCGTCAGCGGCACCTTAGCCTCAGATTTGCGCTTTGGCAGCGGCTTGATGGGCTTGATGTGATGCGGGTCCGTCATGGCCTTGTCCGCCAGCTCCTCCAGCGCCGGAACGTTGATGCCGTCCCATGTTCCCGGCCCGTCCGCATTCAGCGATTCCGCCATCTGGACGAGCCGCTCATAGCCGCCGGGCTTCAGAAGGGTTGTCGCCATGGTGACGGGCCATATCCCCGTGCCGATGACCTTCCTGATGTTGAAGAAATCACAGCCGCCGGAGAACGAGATGCGGAGCTTCCCTTTAAAGTCCCGGGACAGGTTCCGCGCCACCCGGAGCGAGAGCGGATAGAGAGCCTTGCCGGACATATACATCTCCGCTGAGGGCAGCTCCTTCCGCGTCACGTCCACGGGGAAGGTGTTGGTGAGCTTGACGCCGAACTCCAGCCCCTTGTCCCCGGCGAGCTTCTGCAGGCGGGTCAGCATGGGGACGGCGTCGGCATACTGGAGATCCCCCCTGAAATGCACGTCCGTGAAACGAATGTAATCATACCCCATGCTGTCCAGAATATTCCGCGCTTCTTCATAGCCCAGCAGCGTGGGGTTGCACTTGATGAAGGTGTGCAGGCCCTTCTCCTTGAGGAGACAGGACGCGATGGCCTCAATCTCCCGGGGAGGGCAGCCGTGCAGCGTGGAGATTGTCGCGGAGTTCACGATGTCCGGCTCTATGGCGTCGATGTCTGCCTCCGTGACGCGGGAGAAGCGGTTTAAATTGGCTTTCAGCCAGGCTTTGCACTCCTGATAGATGGACGTGTCCCCCGCGTTCATCATGTTGTCAATGAATGTGCTGACCTTCGGCCCCCTGATGCCCTCCAGGTCATAGCCCACGGAAATGTTGAACTGGAAGCCGTCAGGAGAGCCCAGTCCCCACTCCCGGGAGATTACCTTCAGGGCGAACCACGCCTTGACGTATTCCTCGAAGGCCTGTGGGACGGTGAGTTCCGTGGACCATTCGCAGTTGTAGCCCTCGTCCTCAGCCAGAATGCAGGGCTTGTGGACGGCTGCCGCCAGCTCCCGCCCGTCGAGCTTCTGCACCGTTTTCAGCTCAAAGAAACGTGCCCCGCCGCAGTACGACGCGACGATGTTCTGCGCCAGCTGGGTATTGGGCCCTGCCGCCGGCCCGATCTGAGTCTCCAGCCTCCGCCCGAAGAGTGTGAAGCCTTTGCCCCCTCCTGCTTTGTAGTATTTTCTCACGCCGAAGCAGGATCCCTTCCGCTGTTCCTCAAGGATCCTGTTCATCAGTCCCGGGAACGGGATGGGCTTCATGATGTCGCTCATGGGTCCAGTTTCCCCCTCTCTGTCAGCTGTTGATGTTTCGCCACAGCCGCTCCGCCCCCTCACGGACGTGGGCCATGACGGCCTCTTCATCGATGTGCTGCAAAACGCGGTCCTTCATCAGCACACGGCCGTTGGCGATGGTCGTGACCACGGAGCGTCCGTTCATGCCGAAGAGGATATGTCCGTTGATATTGTCGCCGTTCAGCGGGGTCGGGGCCACATAGTCCGTCACGATGACGTCCGCCGCGGCGCCTTTTTCAAGGATGCCGGGCTTCCTGCTGAAGCAGCGGCCTGCAATCGCGGCATTGTGTCTGAACAGCATTTCCGGCACCTCGCTCCACGCCGCGCCGGGGTCGCAGAGGTGGTGTTTGTGCAGAATATTGGCCACCTTCCAGGACTCGATCATGTCGTGGGTGTAGCCGTCTGTCCCCAGCCCCGTGACGATGCCCTGATGCACCAGCTCCATGGTGGGGGGGCAGCCGCAGGCATTCCCCATGTTGGATTCAGGGTTATGAACGGTCATTGTCCCTGTGTCCCTTATCAGCTCAATCTCGTGGGGGCTGACGTAAATGCAGTGCGCAAGAAGCGTCTTTGGCCCGAGAATGTCCCAGTCATAAAGCCGGTCCACAATACGTTTGCCGTGTTTGGCCAGACACTGTTGCAGGTCGGCGATCCCCTCCGCCACATGGATGTGACAGCCGATTTCTGCCGGCTTCTCCTGACGGCAGAGTTCCAGAGTCCTGTCGGAGAGGGTGAAGCTGGCGTGCATTCCCATCATGCCGGCAATCATGCCGGAGTCATCGGCCAGGGCATGGCGGGCGAAGTCCACGTTTTCCTTCACGGCCGCCTTCATCTTTTCCTCGCCGTCGCGGTCGGAGATCTCGTAGCACAGGCAGCCCCGCACGCCTGTCTCCCTCAGGGCCTCCTCAATGGCAAAGAGGGAGCCTGTGATTTCCCCATAACTTGCGTGATGGTCAAACAGGGTGGTTACGCCGTTTTTGATGCACTCCACGCAGGTCTCCAGCGCGCAGAGCTTCGTGAGCTTATTGTCCAGATGACGGTCGATATTCCACCATTGGCCCTCCAGAATCTCAAGGAATCCCCTTGGGTTGTATCCTTTAATGCTCAGCCCCCGCGCCATGGCCGAATAGATATGCTCATGAGCGTTGATAAAGGCCGGCATGATGACTCCGCCCCGGGCATCGATGAACTCAGCGCCGGGGTATTTTTCCCGGAGGCCGGCGTCCCCGGTCTCAAGGATTCTGTTCCCGTCCAGGACGACCGCCCCGTCTTCAATGAAGGGCTGTTCCGGATTGCGGGTGATGACCTTTCCATTGCCAATAACCAGCATAACGTTCCCTCCTTCTGGTTCAACAGGCTGGTTTAATCTGCTGCCTTAGCAGGCTGCCTTAATATGAACGAAATCCCCGGAGGATGCTCCGGGGATAACAGAAAACTGTGAGTCTGATGTCCGTTTAAATGTCCGATTCCTGGGCAAGGGCCGTTGTCCTCGTCCTGGGAGGCATGATGCAGGAGAACAGGACGAAGAAAATCAGCCCTGCGATAAGCCCGGGAATGATCGGCTGGCTGATGTGCATTCCAAACAGGTTCCCGCCCGAAAAGTGTTCCAGGTACACCACCATCACGGTCCCCGCGATGAGGGAGGCAATGGTTCCGGCTTTGGACGCCCCCTCCCAGTACATACCCATGACATAGGGGAACAGGGAGCCGGCCGCGCGCAGCGTGAAGCTGAACATCAGGATGGAGACGATGCTCTGGGTGTTGTAAAGGGCGATGAACATGGAGATCAGCCCCACCAGAACCATGGTAATCCGGGTGACCTGCATGACTTCTGTGCTGTCGGCATTCTTCCTGATGAACTGCTTGTAAAGGTCATTGGCGAAGATGGAGCCGGCGCCCAGAAGGTCGGAGTCGGCGGAGGACATGGTCGCGGAGATAATGCCTGCAAACAGAAGTCCGCAGATGGCGGCGGGCATGACCTCAATGGCGAGAACCGGCAGGGCGTAGCGCGCCCCCACGCTGGCGAATTCCTCAGCCTTGAATTTCCCCATGTTGATCAGGGCGAGCATGATGATGCCAAGAATCGTGGGGATGAAGGCATAGATGAAATTGATGATGGCAGCCCACCATGCGCCGGCTTTCGCGGCCTGGCCGTCCCTTGCGGCATAGAAGCGGGAGACGGCTTCCTGCCCCACGGCGAAGGTGGCGACGTACATGACGGTCAGTGAAACAATATCCATGATTCCGTAGCTTTTCCCGGGCCCGTCAAACAGCGCCAGAGTCCCTTCCGGGATGTTGGCGACGACCGCGTCCCAGCCTCCGGCAAAGTTCAGCGCGAAGGGAATGGCAATAATCATGCCGGCGACGATGAGGAAGACCTGCACGTTGTCCGTCATGGTGACACTCCACAGGCCCCCCATGACGGAGTAAAGCGTGATGATCACAGAGATCAGGATGACCGCCGTTGAGTAGCTGATGCCCAGCATGGTGGAGCAGATGACCGCCGACGCGATGATCTGTCCGGCCGTGAGGCCGATGAGCGGCAGCAGCATGATGATGGAGGTGATGAAGCCGCATTCCTTCCCATACCTTCTGCGGAAATACTCAGGGACGGTCTTGACCTCAGACAGGCGGAACTTCGGCGCGATGAAGCTCAGGATGATGAAGGCCAGCCCCATGGTGGAGATATACCACGACGCGCTCAGGCCGAAGCCGGACATTCCGTTCTGGACCACACCCAGAGAACTGCCCCCTCCTATCTCTGTAGCGGCCAGAGTCCCCGCCATCATCAGCGGCCCAAGCCGCCGCCCGGCCACCATGAAGTCCGTGTTGCTGGTGACCTTTGTGGAGGAGTACCAGCCGATCCACAACATGAAAAACATGTACGCCACAACGATGGAGATAACCATGATATTTGCCTGCATAACTCTGTCCCTCCCGAATTAAATGGTATCAACGCAAAGCGTAAAGATGAATACGTGTCTATTTTAACATAAAAAAAAATTATCGCTATGAAAAAATATTATTGATTTATTTACAGACCTTGCTATAATATATTTATCGTGGTTCAAGTCAGCTGAATGAAAAAGATGAAGGAAAAAGAGGGGATAGGGATGTTGAAGTGGGTCATGAACCGGATGCCGAAGACGGAGGACAGGAATCTTGCCATTATGTCCACCGGTGAAGTGGCAAAGGCCAGAAAATTTCATGAGAGTTTCCCGCAGTACAGCGTGACGCCGATGGCGGACCTGAGAAAGATGGCTGAGTATCTCGGCCTTGGCGCGGTCAGGATCAAGGACGAGTCCTGGCGCTTTGGGCTGAACGCCTTCAAGGTGCTGGGCGGTTCCTACTCCATAGCGCGCTATATCGCGGAAGAGACGGGCACGGATGTGTCGGAGCTCCCTTATGATGTGCTGAAGAGCGGGGAACTGAAGAAGAAATTCGGGGCGGCAACCTTCTTCTCAGCGACAGACGGCAACCATGGCCGCGGCGTGGCATGGGCAGCCAATCAGCTTGGGCAGAAAGCCGTCATCATCATGCCCAAAGGGTCCACTCAGACGCGCCTGAACAACATCCTTGCGGAGAATGCGAGGGCGTGGATTTCCGAGGTGAACTACGACGAGTGCGTGCGCCAGGCGGCCAGGCTGGCTGAGGAAGAGAACAAAAAGGGCGGCCATGGCGTTGTGGTGCAGGACACGGCGTGGGAAGGCTATGAAAAAATCCCGGCCTGGATCATGCAGGGCTATGGCACGATGGCGTCCGAAGCCGCCGGGCAGTTTGGGGGGCGTCCCAGCCACATCTTTGTTCAGGCCGGGGTGGGGTCCCTTGCCGGGGCCGTGGTGGGATATTTCTCAAATCTTTACAGGGAGGATCCCCCGGTCATGGTCGTGGTGGAGGCCGCGGCCGCCGCGTGCCTTTATAAGGGGGCGGCGGCAGGGGACGGGAAGCCCCGCATTGTGGAGGGCGATATGGATACCATCATGGCCGGGCTGGCCTGCGGGGAGCCGAACATCACCTCATGGGACATCCTCAAAAATCATGTGACCTGTTTTATCGCCGCTGAGGACCCTGTGGCGGCACGGGGCATGAGAATGCTGGCCGCCCCGCTGAAGGGGGATTCGCCGGTAATCTCCGGCGAATCCGGTGCCGCTCCCTTCGGGACGCTGGCTGCTATCATGAAATGTGATGAGTACCGGGAGCTCAGAACGGAGCTGGGGCTGGGCCGGGATTCTAGAGTTTTGCTCTTCTCAACGGAGGGCGACACAGATCCGGAGCGCTGGAGAAATATCGTGTGGGAAGCCAAAGAGCGTTAAGACAAATTCAGAGAGAGGGAGAACACACCATGGGAAGGCTGTCGCAGGATGAACTCAGGAAGATCAGGGAGGCTGCGGAAGGGTATCGCGGGGATATGACCGCGTTCCTCCGCGCCATTGTGAAGCACCCCGGGGAATCCGCTGACGAGGCCGCGCACGTCGCTGTCATCCGGGCGGAGATGGAAAAAGTCGGGTTCGACGAGGTCCGGGTGGACCCTCAGGGAAACGTCATGGGCTTCATGGGGAGCGGCCCTGTTCTGATTGCCTTTGACGGACACATCGACACCGTCGGCATTGGCAACAGGGACAACTGGAAGTTTGACCCCCTGGAAGGGTTTGAGAACGAGCACGAGATTGGGGGCCGCGGCGTCTCCGACCAGCTGGGCGGCACGGTCTCTGCGGTTTACGCCGCCAAGATCATGAAGGATCTGGGCCTGCTCAACGACAGGTATAAGGTGATGGTCGTGGGCACGGTTCAGGAGGAGGACTGCGACGGGCTCTGCTGGGAGTATATCTGCAAAGAGGATAAAATACGGCCGGAGTTTGTTGTCTCGTCCGAGCCCACGGACGGCGGGATCTACCGCGGGCAGCGCGGGCGCATGGAGATCCGCGTCGACGTGAAGGGTGTCTCCTGCCACGGGTCGGCTCCTGAGCGCGGCGACAACGCGATTTTCAAGATGGCGGATATCCTGCGGGACGTGCGGGCCCTCAACAACAACGGAGACGCGGAGTCCACGGATATCAGGGGCCTTGTAAAAATGCTGAACCCCAGGTTCAACCCGGAATGGAAGGAAGCCCGGTTCCTTGGCCGGGGCACGGTGACCGCCTCAGAGATATTCTTCACCTCCCCCTCACGCTGCGCCGTGGCGGACTCCTGCTCCGTATCGCTGGACCGCCGCATGACCGCCGGGGAGACGTGGGAATCCTGCCTTCAGGAGATCCGGGACCTGCCGGCCGTGAAGAAGTACGGCGACGATGTGAAGGTCTCCATGTACCACTATGACAGGCCCTCCTACACCGGGTGTGTCTATCCCATCGAGTGCTACTTCCCGACATGGGTCATCCCGGAGGATCACAAGGTCTGCAGAGCTGCTGTTGCCGCCTACACGGACCTGTTTGGCGACAGGCGCATCGGTGACGAGGCGACGGTGAAGGAGCGTGAAGCACGGCCTCTGCTGGACAAATGGACCTTTTCGACCAACGGCGTCTCCATCATGGGACGCAACGGCATCCCGGTGATCGGCTTCGGCCCCGGCGCGGAGGCTCAGGCTCATGCCCCCAACGAGATCACATGGAAAAAAGACCTTGTGACCTGCGCGGCCTTCTTTGCGGCCCTGCCCCGGTATTACTGCGACTAAAACGAAAGGAAGACGGAAATTATGGCAGATTTTAAGGAATTGATCAGCACCCTGAGCAGCCTCAGGTTCGATAAAATGTATCAGAACGACTTTTTCCTGACATGGGAGAAGACGGAGGACGAGCTCAGGGCCGTGTGGACGGTGGCCGACGCCCTGAGGAACCTGCGGGAGCGGAACATCTCGGCGAAGGTCTTTGATTCCGGTCTGGGCATTTCCCTTTTTCGGGACAACTCCACCCGCACCCGGTTCTCCTTTGCCTCCGCCTGCAACCTGCTGGGGCTGGAGGTCCGGGATCTGGACGAGAAAAAATCCCAGATTGCCCACGGCGAGACGGTGCGGGAGACGGCGAACATGGTTTCCTTCATGGCGGACATCATCGGGATCCGCGATGATATGTACATTGGCAAGGGCAACCGGTATATGCGTGACGTGGCAGAGGCGGTGGAGGCAGGGCACAGGGACGGAATCCTTGAGCAGCGCCCCACGCTGGTGAACCTCCAGTGCGACATCGACCACCCGACGCAGTGCATGGCCGACGCGCTCCACGTCATTCATGAGTTTGGCGGCATCGGGAATCTGAAGGGAAAGAAGCTGGCCATGACCTGGGCCTATTCTCCCTCCTACGGCAAGCCTCTCTCTGTGCCCCAGGGCGTCATCGGGCTGTTCACGCGGCTGGGCATGGATGTGGTTCTGGCCCACCCCGAGGGCTATGAAGTCATGCCGGACGTGGTGGAGCTGGCGAAAAAGAACGCCAAAGCCGCCGGCAGCGCCTTCAGCATGACCCATGACATGAAGGAGGCCTTTAAGGACGCCGACGTGGTCTATCCGAAGTCCTGGGCGCCCTTCGCGGCTATGGAGAAGCGGACAAAGCTTTATGGCGACGGGGATCAGGCGGGAATTGACGCGCTGGAAAAGGAGCTGCTGAAACAGAACGCAGAGCATAAGGACTGGGCCTGCACCGAGGACATGATGAAGCTCACGAAGGATGGCAGGGCTCTTTACCTTCACTGTCTTCCTGCGGATATCTCCGGCGTCTCCTGCAGGGAGGGCGAAGTGGACGGATCCGTGTTTGACCGCTACCGGACCCCGCTGTACAGGCAGGCCAGCTTCAAGCCCTATGTCATCGCAGCCATGATTCTGCTGGAGAAGTTCGCGGATCCGGCCGCGGTGCTCCTGAAGCTGGAAAAACGCGGTCAGAACAGGGTTTTTCAGGCGTAAAAAATGAAACAGAAAATTGTGCTTGCCCTTGGCGGAAACGCCCTGGGCAACACGCTTCCCGAACAGCTCAGGGCAGCGCAGGTCACGGCGAAGGCCATCGTGGACCTTACGGAGGATGGGCATAAAGTTGTGATTGTCCACGGCAACGGGCCGCAGGTGGGTGTCATCAACAACGCCATGACGGAATACTCGCACAGCAAAAACTCCTTTACCGTCCCGCTGTCCGTGTGTGTGGCCATGAGTCAGGCGTACATCGGATACGACATTCAGAACGCGCTGAGAGAGGAGTTCCTGAACCGCGGCAAGGAGCCGCCGGCAATGGCGTCCCTTGTGACGCAGGTCCGTGTGGATGCGGAGGACCCGGCCTTCAGGGACCCCACCAAGCCCATCGGCGGCTTCATGACGAAGGAGGAGGCGCTGAAGGAGGCCGGCGCACGCGGCTGGATTGTGAAGGAGGACGCCGGACGGGGCTACCGGCGGGTGGTGGCGTCCCCCCGGCCTGTGGAGATCATCGAGCTGAAGGCTATCCGCGCCATGGCGGACGCGGGGCATATGGTCATCTGCTGCGGCGGAGGCGGCATCCCCGTTGTGTCTCAGGGGAAGCATCTGGCCGGGGTCCCGGCGGTTATCGATAAGGATTTGTCGGCGTCGCTTCTGGCGGAGAGCATCGGGGCCGATATGCTTCTGATCCTCACTGCCGTGGAGAAGGTGGCCATCCGTTTCGGCAGGCCGGACCAGAAGGGGCTGGATACTATGACTGTTGCCGAGGCAGAGAAATATACAGCTGACGGCGAGTTCGCCCCCGGCTCCATGCTGCCGAAGGTGCAGGCGGGGATCCGCTTTGTCAAATCCGGGCCGGACCGCGTTGCCCTCATCACGCACCTTCAGAAGGCGCGGGAGGCGCTGAGGGGAACAACGGGCACGCGCATTATCCGTGGATAATTCATGACATAGAGGGGGCGGCACTCATGAGCGGCAGTTTTTTCACGATACAGGTCAACGGCCGAGAAGTTCGTACAGCAGAAAAAAAGAAGCTGATCCGCCTTCTGCGCAACGATCTGGGCTACACGTCGGTGAAGGACGGCTGCAGCGAGGGAGCCTGCGGAACCTGCACGGTTCTGATGGACGGCCGCCCCGTGAGGTCCTGTATCATGACGACCGAACAGGCGGACGGCAAAGAGGTCCTTACCGTCGAGGGGCTTTCGGACTTCGAGAAGGAGGCCTATGTTTACGCCTTCGGCAAGGCAGGCGCTGTGCAGTGCGGTTTCTGCACCCCCGGCATGGTCATGGCCTCAAAGGCGCTTCTGGACACGAACAGAAACCCCACGGAGGAGGACGTGAAGAGGGCCATCCGCGGGAACATCTGCCGCTGCACGGGGTATAAGAAGATTTTGGAGGCCGTTTTGCTGGTTTCGGCCATCCTGCGCGGCGATGAGAAAATCGACGCGGGGCTGGAACGTTCGGATGATTTCGCTGTGGGGACGCACACCTTCCGGGATGATGTGAGGAAAAAGGTCCTGGGGACGGGGCTTTATCCCGATGACATCACCATGGAGAACATGGCCCACGCCTCGGCGGTCCGGTCGGCTTATCCAAGGGCGCGGGTGCTGGACATCGACGCCTCTGCCGCGAAGGCCCTTCCCGGTGTGCTGGCCGTTCTGACGGCGGAGGATGTGCCGGTGAATAAGGTGGGGCACATTCAGCAGGACTGGGATGTTTTCATCGCGAAGGGCGACATCACGCGCTGCGTGGGGGATGCCATCTGCCTTGTTGTCGGAGAGAGCCGTGAGATCGTCGAAGAGGCAAAGAAGCTCGTTAAAATTGAGTACGAGCCCCTGACGCCTGTGAGGAACGTG
>JAILIX010000083.1 GCA_024695065.1 Fretibacterium sp.
GAACCCGGCGACTTTGAGGTGGAACAGCAGGACGGAAGCCGTCAGATTCGATGCAAGTATTTTGAGACAGGCATAGTGGAGGGAAAGGCCAGGATGCCCATCGAGGACGACAGCTTCCATGCTGTGGTGTGTATCCGCGGAGGCGGGGAGATCGCGGTGGGCGATAAAAGAGAGGTCATCAAAGCGGGAGAGAGCCTGTTTATTCCGGCGATGAATGAAGTGTTGAAAACAGACGGTGATATGTCTGTGGTGATAACAAAAGTTTAAGCCCCTGTCCTTTTTTTAACGGACGCCGGGTGTGGAATCTTGTCAGACATATTGAAAAGGGCCCTTCGCTGGATAAAAGGCTGTAAAGTGTAAATGAGAAGATAAAGGGACGGGGGCTGTCCGTGGCGGGGGCAATGAGAAAGATTGACAGGAATGCGGGCGGCGTCCTTATTCTTGTTGACGCGGAGGGGCGGCAAAGGATAATCTTCCGGATGATGAGTTTTTGGTGGAGACAGCATAATCGATTGTCTGCAGAGTTGTGCTGTGTGGGTTACTCCCTCCTTGACAACCGGCGGGGAAGGCCCTATAATGCCCTCATGTTTTATTTTTTGCGGGAGATGGATTGAATGAACTTTAAGGTCTGCGCCCTGCGGGGCATTTGCTTTGACTACAGCATGATGATGTGCATGTGCGGTTTGTGCATGCATAAGGTTTGTGCTGTTCGCTGAAGACGTTAAGACCTTACGGTTTTTGCAGATACGGAGCGGGGAGCGCGAAAAGGGCTCTCCGCTTTTTTTGTGGAACACAGGCTGGTTATGGACGGCGGCTGCCGCCCGCTGACAGGGGAGGAACAGGATTTGATTGAGCTTGAACACGTTGTGAGGACCTTTTGTTCAGTTCCGGACAAGCCGCCGGTCGCGGCGGTGAACGATGTGTCCCTGACGGTGAACGACGGGGAGATTTTCGGCATCATCGGGTTCTCCGGCGCGGGGAAGTCCACCCTCGTCCGCTGCATCAACCTTCTGGAGCGGCCGGACTCGGGCTCCGTGAAGATAGACGGTGTGGAGATGACGGCGCTGAAGCCCCGGGATCTTTATCGGGCGCGGCGGAAGATTGGGATGATTTTTCAGCAGTTCAACCTCATGCCCTCCCGCACGGTGGGCCAGAATGTGGCCTATCCCCTGAAGGGCAGCGGCCTGACGCGGGAGCAGCAGAAGAGGAAGGTGCGGGAGCTTCTGGATCTGGTGGAGATCGGGGACAAGGTGGATGCCTATCCTTCGGAGCTGTCCGGCGGGCAGAAGCAGCGCGTCGCCATTGCCCGGGCCCTGGCCAACGACCCCACCATCCTGCTCTGCGACGAGGCGACCTCAGCCCTGGATCCCCAGACGACGGGGGCTATCCTCCGTCTGCTGAAGGACCTGAACCGCAGCCTTGGCCTGACGATGGTGGTCATCACCCACGAGATGGAGGTCGTCAAGACGATATGCCGCCGGGCGGCCGTGATGGACAAGGGAGAGATTGTGGAGTCGGGCAATATCCTGGACATCTTCTCCGAGCCCCGGCACCCCATGACGAAGAACTTCGTCCGCACCACGTCCCATCTTGCCAAGCTGGACGACCTGATCCGCGAGGGCTCTCCGATGGTGCAGCTGCGGGAGGGCGAGGTGCTGGTGCGTCTGACCTACTACGGCCAGACCAAGGTGGAGGAGCCCCTGATCTCCTCCGCGGCCCGGAGGTTTGACGTCGACCTGAACATCGTTCTGGCGGACGTGGAGATTGTGGCGGACTCGATGATTGGCGGAACAGTGGCCATTGTCCAGGGAGATTCGGGCAAAATAGACGGCGCCCTTCAATTCCTGAGGGACAAGAACGTAAAGGTAAAGGTGATAAAGGATGCAAGAATCCCTGCTTGAGTTGCTGAAGGCGTGGCTGCCGAACCTGATGAAGCGGCTGCCGGAGTTCTGGAAGGCCACCTGCGACACGCTGCTGATGGAGGTGTGGGCGGGCTCCATCTGTTTCGCGCTGGGGCTGGTCTTTGGCATTGTTCTGACAGTGACGAAACCGGATGGGATCATGGAAAACCGCCCGGTCTATCAGACGCTGGACAAGATTATCAATTTGTTCCGCTCCATTCCCTTCATCATCCTGCTGACGGCGCTGATGCCGCTGTCGCGTCTCATCATGGGGACGGCCATCTATGTCCGGGGCGTCATTGTGCCGCTGGTGTTTGGCGCCACGCCCTTCTTCTCCCGCCAGGTGGAGTCCGCGCTGGCGCAGACGGACAAGGGGCTCATTGAGGCGGCGCTGTCCATGGGGTCCAGCCCCTTCGAGATCATCTTCCGGGTGTACCTGCGGGAGAGTGTGGCCCCCATCGTGCGGGCCATCACCATTACCACCATCAGCCTGCTGGGCCTGACGGCCATGGCGGGCGCGGTGGGGGCGGGGGGCCTGGGGGACTTTGCCATCCGCTACGGGCATGACCGCAACATGGTGGACATCACATGGGTGACAGTCGTGGTGCTGGTCATTGCGGTGAGCATTGTTCAGTGGCTTGGCGACAGGCTGGCGCGGAAGCACACTCATTAGCTGCTTTTGCCCCCCCTCCGGGCGCGGGGCTCCGAATAAAACTTGCCGCTCAGTGCGGCAGAAAGGTGGTTTTGTATCATGAAAAAGGTGTTTTTGGCGGTACTGTTGGTCTTGGCGGCTGTGGCCGCTGCGCAGGCAGCTCAGACCGTGCGTCTGGGGGTCACGGGGAGCGTTTATGACGATATGTGGGCCCCGGCGAAGGCGCTGCTGGCGAAGGAAGGCATTGAGCTTGAGGTGGTTCAGTTCACGGACTATGTGACGCCCAACCGCGCCCTGGATGACGGGGATATCGACCTCAACGGCTTCCAGCATCAGATTTACTTCAAGGATGAGCTGGACAACCGCGGCTACAAGCTGACGAACATCGCCAACACGTTCGTGGTCCCTCTGAACCTGTACTCGGTGAAGATCAGGGGCGTGGACGAGATCAAGGACGGGGACGTCATCGCCATTCCCAACGACCCCACCAACGGCGGACGGGCTATCAAGGTGCTGGCGGGCGCAGGGCTCATCAAGCTGCGCGAGGGCGCGGGCTTCAACCCCACGAAGGATGACATCGCGGAGTATGTGGTGAAGATCACCATCGAGGAACTGGCGGCGAACATGATCCCCTCCGCTCTGCCGGACATCACAGCGGGCATCATCAACGACACCTACGCGCTGGACTACGGGCTGAAGGCTGAGGACGCGGTGTTCAAGGACACCAGCCTCGATCAGAGGGAGTACTGGAATCTGCTGGCCGCGCGGACGGCGGACCTGGCTGACCCCGCGAAGGTGGAGCTCTATGGGAAGGTCGTGAAGGCGTACCAGAGCCCGGAGACGAGGAACCTTCTTGAGAAGGAGCTTCAGGGCGGATTCTTCCTGCCGGTGGGCTGGGACGAGGACCTGCTGGCCCCCTTTAAGAAGTAGGACTCAGGGACAATACAACAACGGGCGCCGGGAGGAACCGGCGTCCTTTTTTTATTCCACGTCCCTGGGGGTCTGGCAGATCTTCAGGCCAAGGGAATCCGCCAGGGCGCGGCACTCCTCAAAGCGGAAGCAGAGCGTGTCCGCCCTGTGGCTGTCGCTGGAGAGGATCACACGGCCGCCGCGCTCCGCAAGGCGGCGCAGCAGACGAAGGCCGGGATAGGGCGTGGTGCGGTAGCCGCGGGAGATGGCCCCCGTGTTGATCTCAAAAGGCCGCCCCGTCTCCAGAAGGGCGTCAAGGGCCGCGTTGGACGCCGCGGCGTAGCGGGGGTGCTCCTCGTCAAAAAGGGGGTCCTGTTCGTTGAACTTCGTCAGAAGGTCGAAGTGCCCGATGACGCTGGCGTTCGTCTTCCGCACAATGTCCGCCTCCTGCCGGAAGTACGCCTCGGCCATCGCGTAGGGGTCCCCGCCGAAGCAGTTGTCAATCATTGCGCGCAGGCGGTCCGCCCCCCAGTCAACGTGGCGGTAATCCCCGCCCTCATAAAGGTAGTGCACGGAGCCAATGACGTAATCGTAACCCTCCGTGGGCAGGTCAGAGAAATAATCCTGCTCAATGCCGCAGAAAATCTCAATCTGCCCCCGGTATTTCTCCCTGAGCCGTGCAATTTCCTGCTTATAGGCCTCTGTCGCCTGGGGGGACATGCAGGCCGTGGGGTCGAAGGGGGTGTGAGCGTGGCCGGAGAACCCCAGCTGCTTCATCCCAAGGGACAGTGCGGACTGTACCACCGCCTCCGCCGTGTCCTGACCGTCGCAGAAGCAGGTGTGAACGTGAAAGTCCGACAGGCAGAATGCCTCAGTCCCCACAGGGGAGGAGCTGCTGTCGGCCCCGGGGAGGCCGGAGCTGCTCATGAGGTCATCTTCTCCTGCTTGACCTTGTGGTCAATGACGTGGCGGGAGGCCAGCTCGTTCATCACATCGTCAATGGAAATGCCCGCCTGAACCATGAGCACCAGCAGGTGATAGGTCAGGTCGGCCAGCTCGTAGACGGTCTCCTTTTTGTCCTCCGCCTTTGCTGCGATGATGACCTCCGTGCTTTCCTCGCCCACCTTTTTGAGGATCTTGTCCAGGCCCTTCTCAAACAGGTAGGAGGTGTAGGACCCCTCGACCTTTTCCGACTTCCGGCCGCGGATGAGCTTCATCAGCGCGTCGAGAGAGAAGGGCGCGGGCTGGGGCTCGGCCTGTGGGGCCGGCTCTGCCGGCTCTGTCCCGGTCCAGAATGGGTCCATGAAGCAGGAGACGTTCCCCAGATGGCAGGCCGGGCCGTCCGGATTGACGCGGACAAGCAGCGCGTCCCGGTCGCAGTCGGCTGTGATGGAGACGATGTGCTGATAGTTTCCGCTGGTCTCGCCCTTCAGCCACAGCTCCTGGCGCGACCGGCTCCAGAAGCAGGTCAGCCGCCGCTTCAGGGATATCTCCAGGCTCTCCCGGTTCATGTAGGCGAGGGTCAGCACCCGGCCTGTTTTGTCGTCTGTCACGATGGCGGGGATGAGCCCCCGCTCATCAAATTTCAGTTCGTCAATGACTACCTTGTTCATGAATATCTCTCCTGATTGCCCCGGTATTCAGATCAAAAAATCACATTCAAAAAATCACATCATGCCAAAACTCTTTAAAAACAGCGTCCACAGGAAGATTGTCAGCACAGACAGGAGGGTGGTGGCGCACACAAGCTGGCCGGCAAGCTGGCCGTCCGCGCCCATGGCGACAGCCATGGGATATGAGGACACGGCGGCGGGCGCCGCGAAAAGAACCATCATTGCGCAGAGGTTCTGGCCCCGGAAGCCCATCAGAATGGACAGGGGCATGAAGATAATCGGCGTGAGAAACATCCGCAGAAACACTCCCCACAGCAGCAGGCGGCTGTCGGCCCTTGCCTCAGCGATATCAAGGCCAATGCCCAGCGAGATAAAGCTCACCGTCGTTGTGGAGTTGGCAATGCTCCGGAGGACGGACCACACCGGCGCAGGGATGGCGATGTGAAAGCCCTTGAAGATGAAAGCCAGAATGGCGCCTATAATCATGGGATTCCTGAGGACCGCAAGGCACAGCTTGCCGAATCTGGCCTGGCCTGAGCGGTTCATCTCAAGGATTACCGCCGACATGGAGTTGATCGCGGGAATCACCAGGACGCTGAGCATGACCACCGCTCCCGCGTTGCCCTCGCCGTACAGCGCCTCGGATACCGCGACGCCGAACAGGATGTAGTTCCCCCTCACCACGGCCTGCCCAATCACGGAGGACTTGTTGCCGTCCTTCGTGAGGAGACGGGGGAAGGTCAGGCTGAAGGCAAAGATAATCAGCAGGCTCACCCCGGCGAAAATCATTTCCTTCCAGGCGAACCCCTGAGAGAAATCCATGTCGTAGATGTTCTTGAACAGCAGGATGGGCATGAAAATCCTGAACAGCACCCTGTCAAATTCCTTCATCGCGGGACGGCTGATCATCCCATGGGCCCTCACGGTCCAGCCCAGCGCCATCAGCAGCATCATTGGCATAACAACCCGCAATGCCGCAAAGAAACTATCACCCATAAAACTGCCCCCCTCAAAACATCTCTTTATGGTGAAGGGCCTCAAACGCCTGCCCTGAGATGGCGGGAAGCAGGCTGTATTCCAGCGCGAGACCCTCAGTGTCCAGTTTCAGTGTCTCCCCGTTGACGGGAATATAGGTGATGTCGTTTTCCCTGTATTTTTTCGGCGCGTCTCTCAAAAAGCACAGCCATGCCGAGTGCTCCAGAGCCCTTTGGGGGGCCAGAGTCTTCATGAAGGCGCGCTCATCCAGGATTTTCTTCGTCTCTGAGATGATCCCCGCCGCCCCGCTGAACAGGGCAATCGGCCCCAGCGCACGGAGAGCGAATATCTCCTCGCGGAGCGTCAGCGTCAGGCACAGGATAATCCCCACGAGGAAAACGACCAGAAAGGGAAGGCATTTCCTCAAAATCCTCTTCACGGGAAAAAGCGCGGCCCGCAGTTCAGACCGGGCGCAGGCCGCGCTGATTTCGCATCTTCCGGATTCACCTAAAGCCTGGACAAGCCTCTCGCCCCCAAAATCCCGCACATGCAGCGTGTGGACTTCAAGAAAGCGAAAGGCGTATCCTTTTTCGTTTTCCGGCACTTTTTAGAGCATACTCCCCAGCATGGAGAGCATGAGACTCCCGATGATCAGAATGATAGCTCCGCCGAGACGCGAGGAAATCTGCGCGAAGGGCATGAGCTCCATGCGGTGCGCCGCGGAGAGGACCGCCACGTCCCCTGTGCCGCCCATGTTGGACATGCAGAGGCCCGCGGTGATCCCAGCCTCCACGGGGTAGAAGCCAACCATCCCGCCAATGACTGCGGCCCCGACAAAGGCCCCGATGCAGGTCAGGAAGCACAGCAGCAGGTAGGTCAAGGAGAAGCTCTCAATCACGACGTTGAGGCTCAGGTAGCAGAGGCCGATGCCGACCATCAGCATAGCGGTCAGGTTCTTCATAACGAACTGGAACCACTGATAGCAGGCCACCTCGATGAACTCCGGCAGGATGTTGAAGACCTTGCAGAGTGCGACGGAGATAATCATCCAGGCGTAGGCGTGGATGTTCACCGCCGGGACCAGCTTGCTCCACGCTCCGGCGATGATGTAGCCCCACGCAAAGAACGTTGTGGCTGCGAGAAGTCCAATGCCCAGGTTGGCGACGGAGATTTTGTCGCGCTTGGCCTGCATCTCCGGGCTGATCTCGTACTCCGTCGCGTCGGCCGACCCGACCTTCATCAAAGAACCCTGCCCGTTGAGGACCTTACTGGCAAGAATCTTAACGATGATGCCGGCAAGGACGATGGATGTGGCGTTGCCGATGGCCACAGCGGGGTTCATGATGGAGATGGCTTCCTCCGCCGACATGGTGCCGCTGCTCTCAAAAATCTTGCTGAGAGGGACAGCCCCTGCGCCCATACCGCCGCCCATGATGGGAAGGGCAATGAGAAGGATGGCCTTGATAATGCCAAAGCCGGAGAAATGCCCCGCTGCTGCCGCAAGGCTGAAGGCAAGGGCAATAGCCCCGAAGATTGCCGGGAAGTAACGTGCTGCGGCTTTCATCAGAAGCTTGCGGTTCATCCCCAGGATGGAGCCCGTGATGAGCGCTGCGATGTAGAAGTCCAGAAACGCCCCGGCGGGCTTGAAGAAGGTGTCGATGTTCTTCATCAGCGTGGCTGTATAGCCTGCGCCGCCCTTGCCGATGAGGCCGGAGACCATGTCAAAGACACCGAAGAAATTCATATAGCGCAGATAGCCCATTCCAAAGATAATCAGGATGGGGCCGCCGCCCAGCAGTGAGCGGACGATGGGCAGATGGTCGCCGATCTCCTGCAGTATCGCGCCGCAGACGATCATGAAGGCAAAGCAGCCGGCCATGCCGGCAGGAAGCACGCCCAGCAGGGTGGCCAGGAACACCACCGCCGCGAACAGGGCAAAATACTTCGGCGGAAGGTTAAAGATTTTGAAGCCCGAATATTCTTCTGACATCTTAAATTTCCTCCTGTCGTTTTCTTAAAATTGACGCAGGGTTTCAGGGGACGGCCCCGCACCGCCTGTGTCCTGCGGTTATGAGCGGAACTTCATTGAAATTTACTGAAGTCTGGCGACGCCGGATTTCTTTGCCGCCTCGGCCACGGCCTTTGCCACTGCCGGCCCCACCCTGGGGTCAAAGGCTGCAGGGATGATGTAATCCGGGCCAAGGTCCTTTTCATCCACAAGCTCTGCCAGCGCGTGGGAGGCCGCAACCTTCATGGCCTCGTTGATGTCGCTGGCCCGGACGTCAAAGGTGCCGCGGAAGATGCCCGGGAACGCCAGGACGTTGTTGATCTGGTTGGGGTAGTCACTGCGGCCCGTGGAAATGACCTTTGCTCCGGCGGCCTTCGCCTCGTCCGGGAAGATCTCCGGCGTGGGGTTGGCGCAGGCAAAGATGATGGGGTCCTTCGCCATGCTGCGCACCATGTCCCCGGTTACGGAGCCGGGGGCGGAGACGCCGATGAATACGTCTGCGCCCTTCATGGCGTCGGCCAGCGTGCCCTTGACGCCCGCGGGGTTTGTGACCTCTGCCATTTCAGTCTTGATCCAGTTCATGCCCTTCTCACGGCCCTTGTAGATGGCCCCTGTGCGGTCGCAGAGGGTAATGTCCTTTACCCCGGCGGAGAGGAGCAGCTTTGTGATGGCGATGGCGGCGGCGCCGGCTCCGCTGACGGCGATTTTGATGCTGTCCATCTTCTTGCCCACGACCTTCAGGGCGTTGATGAGCCCCGCAAGGGTGATGACTGCCGTGCCGTGCTGGTCATCGTGGAAAATCGGGATGTCGCAGCGTTCCTTCAGCTTGCGCTCAATCTCGAAGCACCGGGGGGCTGCGATGTCCTCCAGGTTGATGCCGCCAAAGGAACCGGAGATGTTGTAGACCGTCTCAACGAAGGCATCCACGTCCTTGGTCCTGACACACAGGGGGAAAGCGTCCACGCCGCCAAACGCCTTGAACAGGACACACTTGCCCTCCATGACGGGCATTCCCGCCTCCGGACCGATGTCCCCAAGGCCCAGCACCGCACTTCCGTCTGTCACAACGAGGCAGAGGTTGTGCCGCCGCGTCAGTTCGTAGCTCCTGCTGACGTCCTTCTGGATCTCAAGGCAGGGCTGAGCGACGCCGGGGGTGTAGGCGAGGGACAAATCATCCTTTGTGGCCACAGGCACGGTGGCCACGACCTCAATTTTCCCCTTCCATTTTTCATGGAGCTTCAATGATTCCTTCGCGTAGTCCATGGAAAACCCTCCTTATATTTTTTTCTGTCTCCTACAGGGTAGTATATCATTAATTATTGGGTCTCGTACTCCGATGATTACGGAGGCCGGATGTTGACAGCGAACTCTCCTGTGTTCTATACTTTGCTCATGTCTCGGGGTGTCAGACATGACTGAGAACAGACCCGTTGAACCTGACCTGATTTATATCAGCGTAGGGAAGGCAGTTTATAGGGAAACTTTGACCTCCCGGACAAATTTTCTGGGGAGGTTTTTTTATGCCTGATTCATCGCGTTCAAAGATAACGGCCATGGTGGAGGGGGCCCTCTGCATTGCGCTGGGCGAGGTTTTGTCCAAGTTCAACCTGTTCGTTATGCCTCAGGGAAGTTCTGTGGATATGGGGCTGATGCCCCTGATTCTCTTCGCCTGGTTCCGTGGACTGAAGTGGGGGTGTGGGGCCGGAGCCCTGGCGGGCCTCATCAAGATATTGCTGGGGGGCTATATCCTGAATCCGGTCCAGGCTGTCCTGGACTATCCGCTGGCCTACGCCTGCACGGGCCTGGCGGCTCTGTTGCCCCGGTCGGTCCTGGGAAAAACAGCAGGAACCTTCCTTGCGGGCCTGGCGCAGATTGCCTGCCATGTGGTGTCCGGCGCGGTCTTTTTTGGTCAGTACGCGCCTGAGGGGCAAAATCCCTGGATGTACTCCTT
Source organism: Fretibacterium sp. (assembly GCA_024695065.1). Lineage (GTDB taxonomy): Bacteria > Synergistota > Synergistia > Synergistales > Aminobacteriaceae > JAFUYV01. Next base: position 10,010 of record JAILIX010000083.1, read on the forward strand.
TGCCTACAACGCGCCTGTTATCGCGATGAAATATGTTCTCTCATTCATCGCGGTCTGCATCCTCTGGAAAGCCCTGCAGGGAACCCCGCTGCAAAAAGATTAGCCCCGGCGCCGCACGCGCGCAGGGAAATGGCGGGCGGGCGGTTCTGTGGTATAATATAAAAAGTAGGGGAGGGCTGGCCGAGTGGTCGATGGCGGCTGACTTGAAATCAGTTGAGGTGCAAGCCTCCAGGGGTTCGAATCCTCTGCCCTCCGCCATATGAAAAAGACTGAAAAAGCATAACGGATAAAGGCCCGCTGAACAGCGGGCCTTTTCATGCCTGAATACCATATACACATAATAAAGACATACACATGCCGGACGCCGGCCGGAGGGGGGCGCTTCGCCGGGCAAGCCAGGGACCAGGAATCAGGCCCTTTGGATGATTTTCAGCTCTTCAGGGGAGTATGGCATGCTATATTAAAGCAGCAAAAAAAACCGCAATAAA
>JAILIX010000054.1 GCA_024695065.1 Fretibacterium sp.
AAGGATGGGGGACGGGATACGGGCACATTTCTTCTTTTCGTCCTGCTCCGCGCACTCGAAGTTAATCTTAACCTTGTCCCTATGGTCACGCTCACTCTGCCACTCCTGCGTCCCCGAGGAGCCCAGCAGGCCACGGATATATCGGTAGGTCCGATGATCGTCCTTCACCTGCGGGGTGAGCTCCCGCTCCGGGTCGCGATTTTTCACCGGGGCGATGCCCTTCACCTTCATATAGCGCTTCTCGCCGCTGATATGCCTGTCCCAGAAATATCTCGTGAGGAAGCTCTTGATGTACCGTTGGGGATTGTCCTGATGAAAATCATAATTGATCCCGCTCTTGAGGACCTGATAGATGGCGGAGACATCCCGCAGGATAGCCCGGCCCTTCAGCTCCTGGCTGTTTGCCGCCGGCCCCTGAAAGACCCTGGCCGGATACGCGAGCCGGTACACCGTCGTCCCTGCCGCGTCCCGGTACCAGGACGAAATCAGCCGCGCGACAACATCCGGCTGCTCCCTTGCCACAGCCGCCGTCACGAAGCCGCCGAAGCCCTTGTTCTGCCGGGTGCCGAAATTCACCGTCAGGAAAAATGTGTCCAGGCACTCCCCGATGACCTTCATCAGCGCCGGATGGAAGCAGAGAATCGTCATGGTCATCGCCGACTTATAAAACAGGGAATTTTTCCGCGGCCCGCCGCCCATATTGCCAAAATAAAGATTTCCCGTTCGCTCGCTTACAGGAACGGGATTATCTCTGCGGTTGACAGGCGCAGGATCTGCCAGCCGGTACGATTGGCCGCCCGCGTCGAAGCGCAGTCTGTAATCCAGTGCCTTATGGTCCTTGGACGCCAGCCATTCGGCGGGAACCTCCATATTCCCCCGGACCCGGCACCACTCGTAGATAAAGCGGTCCAGCTTGGGCTTGACCTCCGTCGCCCGCAGCAGCGTCCCGTCATTGGGCCGCATCGCCTGAAAATGAATCATCGGCGTCTGCTGACGAAGCTCGACCTTTTTCTTGAACAAAGCCATATCCTTCCTCCTCACCTTTGAAAAATGAAGCCGGCAGCTGCTGCCCGCCTCTATCCTGTATCTGAATGACACATCCGCTTCCGCATCTGCGCGCCTCCCTTCCCGCACCTCTGCAGCTGTTATCTTTTTGAAGGGCGGCCCGCCTGGCAGGCCGCCTCCGTAGTCTCTCTTTCTGCCCGTGCATCGCCCGTCAGGCGGGCCCCTCGCCCTCCTCCCGGTAATACACCAGCTCCGCGGGCATCAGCTCCAGCAGGACGGTGGCCTGGGACAGTTCCCTCTGCAGCCGCCGGGCCACCTCGTCCAGCGCTCTGCGGTAGGCCTCCGGCGCCGCGAAGGCGGGATTGCAGCTCCCGCTGAAGGTATAAGTCAGCTCGCCCCCCTCGGGGCAGCCCCAATCTGTATGATAAAGCACCCGGGAGGGCACCAGCACCGCGGAGATATAAGCGCCGCCCGCGGCCATCACCTCGGCGGCGATACGCTGAAAAAGGGCCGCCAGTTTCTCCTCGGGCATCCGTGCCCGGGCCTCCGTCGAGTACCCCGCCGCCGTCCCCACGGTCATCGTCCAGCGGAAAGTGTCACAATTCACTTTGTCCACAATCGTCACCTGTCCCCCTTTGAAATAATAGCGCTCGATTTTCAAAGCGCAATTACTTAAAAAGTTTCATCAAAAGCTTCTTTAAGAATTTCACCCAACATAAGTAAACAATGGCTAAAACTGCAATTAAAATGCTTAACCCTTGTAGCAAAGCCATCAAGTTTGCCGTGGCCGCATATTTTGTCTCGACCGTCGCCCCTGAATTGATTAAACCGAAGAATTCGGCAAGCCCTGTTGGTATCTCTTCTTCCGGTACAAAAATTTGTTTGCCCGTTTCTGTGAGTTCCAGCACAAAGGACGCCAGATTCATGAAAATCGCAATAATAGCAAACCATGCAACAATATCATTCGTATTCGTATTCTGGTCTACGTTGGCAATGGCATACATATCGTCCAACTGCCCCGCCAAAGCCTTGACGCGACCTTCCACGCCCATCTGCTTCCGCATCAGAGCATACATCTCAACGCCTTGCTCCTGATCGGTTATCTCAAACAGGTTGATCTGGTTCTGCCATGTCACATAACGCTCATGAAGCTCCATCATCTCCGTGATTTGTTCATCGTCCAACGTCCCCTTTTGTTCCGCTCCGCGTACGACGTCAGCGGCCTCCTGGGCAAACTTCTCGATGCTCACTCGCTGCGCCAGAACAAGGATTACCATAGCCGTGTACTCCGTCAGGAACGGACGGCACACAATGTCCAACGGCGCGGAGGGACTTGTCAGGCACATGCAGGAAAGATTCGTAGTTGCGTATAGTGTCCCTACGTCGCTCCAACGTCGGTAAATGACTTTCCGCAAAATCTCGCTCTGCATGGCTGGATCCACACAGGAAGGATCATTGGGATCGGCGAACACGACGCTGTATATGTCATCCCTTTCCAAGCTTTTGGTTGCCCTTTTTTTCTCAAGCAGAATATTGATTCTCTTCCCGCTGTCGGAAAGATTCTCATCCTTAATCATCGACACTAAAAACATCCGGTCATCGGAGGCGGGCGTTACCCCGTCCATCGAATATAGCCGTTTCTGATTTCCTGTTCCGATTTGTCCCGACAAAAAACCATAGATAAAAGAGGCCGGAGCAAACAGTTCCTGGCTGTTTCGGGGATCGATGTTCTTGATATCAGCGCGAAAATCCTGAACCCACCGTTCAACATCCTGTCCGTTTTCGCGAAGCACAACGCCTAGGTTTTCAGCGCACATGATAAAACCGTCATCATCAACGGCACCGTTTTTTCGGGGAATAAAGGGAAGCCGGATTCTCCGGCCCTGGTCGTTGATGAGCTTGATATCCGAAAGCTTATAGGCTTGGTTATCATTCATCGCGTCGATTGCAAGTATTCCGATGGAAAAAGGGACAAACAGGAACAAACGCACCGAATGCAGCTTCAGTTCGTACGTTATATCGGTATTCTTGATTAGATACGACATCTTCGTGACGTCGCTTTCATCGTAGAAGAACCGCAAGCAGGACGGGATTTTTGGTTTTTTGTCCCATGCCTTGTTCTTTTCCTCTGCGCTGCCGACGTCTGTAAAAATCTTTCGCGCCTGCGCGTTGAAATACTGCGCCACCATATACGCGTCCAGGAAACGCTCGCTTGTTTCGGACTTTGGCACATCGTCGTAGTGCCATTTCCTGGCTGGTGTCTTCTGCGGGTTCTCTTTATCAAAAGAAAAGAAGTCGCTTTCAAATGTAAACGGCCAAAGAAACGTATGGGTACTGCTGGCCTTAACATATGTGTCATGCTCTCCGCTCATCTGGCTTCCTCCTATTTGTGTAACTTAAAGATAGATAATTCGATATACGATAACGTTTTTCCTGCTGGGGATTTCCACTTTTGACCAAACAAAAAACGCCCCGCGAGGCGTTTCAAACTGTAGACAAAAGCACCGTTTCTTATCCACAAGAAACGGTGCTTTTGTCTGTTTGTACTCCATGCCGCAAGCGGCGGAGAGGGGGCGCGCACTTGAGTACATCCAGTTGTGTCTTTATTAGTAGCCAAGTATCAATGCCTTAAGCGGCGGAGAGGGGGCGCTTACTTTGCTGTCCAACGCCTCAGAGTGGTCTGAATTGTATCAATGCCGCAAGCGGCGGCGAGGGGGCGCGCACTTTGCT
>JAILIX010000010.1 GCA_024695065.1 Fretibacterium sp.
GGATTAGCGTATGCAGACGGAAAAGATCGAAATCGACAACAGCGGGCAGGGCATCAGCCGGGCAATGGAGGAGGCGGATCAGTTTGCCCAGACCCTTCAGCTCAGCAAAAAGGGGCGTTTCCACCTGCGTTTGCTGACCGAGGAAGCTCTGGAAATGATTCAGGCTGTCGCCGGCGGGTTTAAAGCGACGTTCTGGCTGGAGTGGCGGGATTCCATCTTCAGGTGGTCAAACAACGGGACCTGCGCTCTGCATATCGACGCCGTTGCAGACTTAAACTATTCAGGAAAGCAGGAACTGATTTCCGTTTCGACGGAAGGACGGAACACCGCTCCGCGTGGTATCATGGAAAAGATTCGTGAGCTGGTTGAGGCGGGGCTGTACGGTATGGAGGAGAGCCTGAAGTTTCAGACGGAGTACGGGACAGGCATTCTGGACTACGGCAACCTTGGCATGCTGGACGGGGGGATGTCCCAGGCCCTGTATTCCTGGTCCATGCAGAAGTACAAAGAGGGCGTCGCCGGTTCAAAGTCACAGAACGAGGTTCAGGCCGAGGCATGGGACGAGCTGGAGAAGTCCATCATCGCCAACATTGCGGATGAGGTGCGTGTGGGCATCCGCAATGGAAGTGTGGAGCTGGTCATTGTCAAGGAATTTGAAAGGTAACCTGCAGTATTGTCTCATAATAAAATTTTTATAATCAATTTGTATAAATCGTTTTAATTTAATCGTTTTAAATGGAGGTCAGCGGAATGGAAATCACCAAGACACAAAACGGCACTGAGCTGGAACTGGCGCTGGAAGGACGGCTGGACACGGTAACATCCCCGGAACTGGAGGCCGAGCTGGACAAGCTGGAGGGCGTTGAAAAGATTGTTATAAACACGGCGAAGCTGGAGTATATCTCCTCTGCCGGGCTTCGGGTGCTGCTGAGCACGCAGAAGAGGATGGACAGAAAAGGCGGCAGCATGACCATCCGGAACGTGAACGAGGAGATAAAGGAAATTTTTGAGGTCACGGGGTTCGACGAAATTCTGACACTGGAAGCATAGGCACATCGCTGCTGTCCATGAGATTCAGGGCTAATCTCACAGCTCAGATTCTTTCGGGGGTCGTCATTGTTCTTGCGGTCCTCTGCGGAGTTGTGAGCTTCATCGGGTATTCTGAGTTCACGGAGGCTCTGGAACTGCAGTACGAGTCCAAAAGCTTCAATATGGCCCGAACAGCAGCGACGTATATCACGCCAGGCTTTCTGTCAGCGACTGACAGGATGTCGGCAAACTGGAGATTCCGTTATGACATCATCCAAAAGGAGTGGCAGCGCCTGGCGGACACGCAGGACGCCACGTTTATCTACCTTTACAGGAGGCTGGATGAGGAGTATAATACGTATGACCGGTTTGAAGTTCTGATAAGCGTGATGAACGCTTCTGCTCCCTATATGGTTTTCTCCAGCGGAATCATCATCAACGATATGCCGGATGTCTACGAGCCTGCTTACAGTTCGCTTTATGAGGATGGGGCGGACCGGGCGGTTGTGCCCGTCTACCGGGATGAATTCAGCGAGGACGAATACAAGTCCGGAGATCACATCACGGTCCTCCTCCCCATACGGGATTCCCAGGGCAGAGTGCTGGCTGTTCTGGGCGTGGAGCAGCAGATGAAGGCCCTTCAGAATGCACGCAGCACCTATGTGCGCCATGTGTTTTTGGCCACGGGCGTCTTTCTGATTGTGGTTCTGCTGGGTTATGGGCTTTACCTGAAGCACGGTCTGCTGAACCCCATCCGGAGGATAGCGGAGGAAGCCCAGCGTTTCGCACGGGAGAACACACGTCCCTTTGTCCCCCTCAGCCAGAGTATCCGCCTCTCCAACGAGATCGGCCAGCTGGCACAGACAATTGACCGGATGGAGACGGATATCCGAAGCTACATTGAAGACCTCACCCGCGCTACCCGGGAGAAGGAGCAGATCAAGGCGGAGCTGCACGTCGCCAGAAAGATTCAGGCGGACATGCTGCCCCGGGAATTCCCGCCGTTCCCGGACCGGAAGGAATTTGAAATCTTCGCCACCATGACCCCGGCCAAAGAGGTCGGCGGGGACTTTTACGATTTCTTCTTTACCGACAGGGATCATCTGGCCCTGGTGATTGCCGACGTGTCCGGCAAGGGCGTCCCGGCGGCGCTCTTCATGGTCATCGCCAAGACGCTCATTAAAGACCGTGCCCAGATGGGGGGGACCCCCTCCGAGATACTGGACGCTGTCAACAATCGGCTTTGCGATGGCAACTCGGAGGGTTTCTTTGTGACGGTCTGGCTTGGGATACTGGAGGTTTCAACAGGAAAGCTGACCTCCGCCAATGCCGGGCACGAGTACCCGGTCATCAAACGCGCGGGCGGAATGTGGGAACTGATAAAGGACAACCACAGTCCGGCGGTGGCCGTAAGGAGCGGTCTGAAGTTCCGGGAAAACAGTCTTGAGCTCAGGCCCGGCGACAGCCTTTATCTCTATACCGACGGCGTGGCGGAGGCTACAAACGCGGAAAATGATCTTTACGGCACGGACAACATGACTGCAGCGCTGAACCGCCATCCGGACGAGCCGATGGAGGAGCTGCTTGTGTCCATGAAGCGCGAGGTGGACACCTTCGTGGGGGACGCGCCGCAGTTTGACGACATCACCATGATGGGTTTACAGTATTGGGGTCAATAATTGGCACTTTGGGCAGATAGTGGTAAGATAAATCTCAGAGATTATGGCGCCCGCCCAGCGGGTCCTATCCGACCCAAGACACAGGGGAGAACGGGGGAGTCTTTGTGCAGGAAGTTAAGAAGGTAACAACCGAGGCTGGTACTAACGAATGGCAGCTTGTCGTGTTCGTCCTTGGGGAACAGACTTTCGCCATCAATGTGGATAAGACGCGGGAGATTTTGAGGTGGCCAGGGTGCCGGGCAATCCCGGATGCCCCCGTTGCGCTGATCGGAATTACATCGGTGCGCGGCGAGGTCCTGCCCATGGTGGACCTGCGCATCTTCCTTGGTATTCCGCCTGTGACTCCCCTGGAGCAGAGCAAGGTGATCATCGCGGAGTTCAACGAGGTAAAGCTCGGCTTTGTTGTTGACGCGGTGGAGCGTATTTACCGCATCAAGTCCGAGGACCTGGACGCCAGCATGACGGGCAAGTATCTGGGGGACTGGATTCTCTATGTCATCAAGCGGGACACGCGCAACGTTCTCCTTCTGGACTACGAGGCCATCGTCCAGACCATCAGCCCGCAGCTCGTCATCCAGCACAGCGGCGACCCCTCCAAGGCCGCTGCCATGATGGAGGGCGTGGGACATCCGGCAGACTATCACATCATCGTCGCCGAGGACTCCCCGCTGATCCGCAAGCAGGTGGAGGACGCGCTGATTGCCAGCGGCTTCACCAACCTCAACATCTGTCCGGACGGCAAGGTGGCCTACGACGCCATCGTGCGGGACCGGGAGCATTGCGACCTGCTCATCACCGATGTGGAAATGCCGCATCTGGACGGCCTGACCCTGACACGGCGCATCAAGGAGAACGCGGAGACAAAAAATGTGCCGGTTATCGTCTTTTCCTCCATCATGTCCGCGGACATCAAGAGGAAGGCCGCCAGCGTCGGAGCCAATTATCAGGTCACAAAGCCTGAGATTACTCAGCTCGTTGAACATGTGGTCAAGGTAATCCGTGAGAAGCAGGAAAAGGAGGCTGAGCCGGAATCCGCCCGGTAGCCTTGCTGCCTTACTGGAATTCAGACCTCGATTTGGAGATCGCGTCGTGGTTCCCCTTTGGGGTGGACTATCAGCCGATCTCCATCAATCGTCTTTACAGCCCGCAGCTGCGGCGGGTGGCAGCCCATTGTCTCGCCCTTGACAGCGAATTTCTTTTTATGGCCTCGCCTCAGACAGGGTGCATCGGGAGCCTGATGAGGGATAACTTTTACAGGGCTGACTCCTATGGAATGGTCAGCCTGGGATTTATGATGATCCTGGGCTATTCTTCGCGTATGGAACAGCTGGTGGCGGACTCGCTGGAGGATATGCAGAAGTATGGCGATCTGGCAGCGGGCGTCGCTTTCTGTTCCCTCTGGAATCAGGGAGTTCTGCTGGGCTCTCTGAAGGCGATTGCGGTGGTGAGCAGCGGCCCCTTCTTTGAGGAGGAGGAGTTTTTGAACAGCTTTGAGGGTTTCCTCTCCGGCCGTGTGAAGAGTCAGGGCGCTCCGCCCGGCAGACGGCGCGGCCGCCGCAGTTCTGAAGCAAAGCACCCGGCAGGGAAGGACAGCGATCTGTCCTTCTTTGCGGAAAGATTTGGATATCGACGGTTTTGTATGCCCTACGAGACCGATGACCCCCTGCAGCTCAGGATCAGCCAGCTCCTCTATGAAATGGAGTTCGCCGAGACACGGCAGATGGTGGGCCCCTCCCCGGAGCTCACCTTTCCTCCGTTTCTGGGCATCAGCCTGAGTACGGCAGCGGAAGGGTTCTGATGATATAGGGGGATGATGAAGAGAGATGTCCGCAAAAAAAACGGAAAGCAGCAAAGCGCAGGGAAAGAAGCTTAAAGAGTCCCAGAAGACGGGGGCAGAGGCCCCCATGCAGTCTGAGGATAATTATCTTGGCACGGTGCGCACTCTGGTCAATGAAGGACAGGGGCGCGGTTTTGTGACGCATCAGGACATAGAACGGCACATTCCCATTGAGGTCTGGGACCCCGATACTCTGGACAATATCCTGAACAACCTTCAGGAGATGGGGATTGAGGTTGTGGATGAGGAAAAGCGCAGGAACCTCTCCACGTCCGGGAACCGGGAGGAAGTCGTCCCCGCTCTGGAGAGCGACGGAACCCTTGGAAAGCTGGATGACATCCCCCTGACCGACCCGGTGAGGATGTATCTGCGGGAGATCGGGAAGGTTTCCCTTCTGACAGCCACAGAGGAAGTTGATCTGGCAAAGAAGATGGAGGAGGGGGACGAGGAAGCCAAAAAGAAGCTGATCGACGCCAACCTCCGTCTGGTGGTCAGCATCGCCAAAAAATACATTGGCCGCGGAATGCTCTTCCTGGACCTGATTCAGGAGGGGAACCTCGGTCTGATTCGTGCTGTGGAGAAGTTTGACTACAGACGCGGGTTCAAGTTCAGCACATACGCCACCTGGTGGATCCGTCAGGCCATCACCCGGGCCATCGCGGACCAGGCCAGGACAATCCGCGTTCCGGTCCACATGGTCGAGACCATCAACAAGATGGTGCGTGTCTCCCGTCAGCTTGTGCAGCAGCTGGGCCGGGAGCCCACGGACGCGGAGATCGCGAATGAGATGGGCATCGAGCCGTCGCGCGTTGAGGAGATTCGCCGTATCTCGCAGATGCCCGTCTCCCTTGAGACGCCTATCGGAGAGGAAGAGGACAGCCAGCTGGGCGACTTTATCGAGGACCGGGAGCTCCCCAGTCCGGATGAGGCCGCAGCAGGACACCTCCTCCACGAGCAGATCGAGGAAATGCTGGCCAATCTGACGGGCCGGGAGCGCGAGGTGCTGCATTACCGCTTCGGCCTTGAGGACGGGCACTCCTACACTCTGGAGGAGGTCGGGAGAAAGTTTAATGTCACCCGTGAGCGCATCCGACAGATTGAGGCGAAAGCCCTGAGGAAACTGCGGCAGCCCAGCCGCAAGTTCCGGGATTATCTGGACTGACACGGACAAAGGAAGGGTTGAGATATGGCAAATCGTTTTACCAAGACGGTCAAGAACGCAAAACGGGGGCTGAACTTCTCAAAAAAGTTCAAGCACCGTCTTCTGGGGTCGCTTGTTCTTTTTCTGGTGCTGCTTACCCTCTGCACGCTTGCCGTCTGGTGGCAGGAAAAGAACTTTGAGGGCTCCTGGCTGGACGCCCTCTGGAGCGTTCTCTTCACGCTGATCGGCCAGGGGGAGTTTGCCTCGGCCCCTCATTCTTTTGTGGGGCGCATCATCGTTTTCCTGCTCTCGATCTTCGGGGTGGCCCTTTTCGGCGTCGTGTTCGCGGAGGTCATGCAGCGTCTGCTCAACAGCCGCCTGAAGGAACTGCTGGGCATGAGCGTCTGCAAATTTGACGGGCACGTCATGATCTGCGGCTGGAATGAGCGCGGACCGCACCTCATCCGCCAGCTCACGGCCTCGGGGAGGCAGATATCCGTCATTGCCGCGGAGCGCCCCAAGGCTCTCCATGGCGATGTGTTTTTTGTGCAGGGCAACCCCTCCGATGGAGAATCCCTGGTGAAAGGCGGAATTGAGAAGGCGAGGGCGGCCATCATCCTCTGGGACCCGCAGCAGGGTGACGACGACTCCCGCACAATCCTGACGGGTTTGGCGGTGGAGTCCATGAGGCCGGAGATTTACACCGTTATGGAGCTCCACAACCCGGAGAACGAGCACTACGCGCGCTACGCCCATGTGGACGACATCCTCTACACCGACAGCCTCATCGCGGACATCACGGCGATGTGCACGCACTACGAGGGCATCTCCTCCTTCATCCGCGACATCCTCTCCACCTCCGAC
>JAILIX010000023.1 GCA_024695065.1 Fretibacterium sp.
GCTGGTCTTCTCCCCGACCTTCCCGGCCAGGACACTGCCGAAGCCGTAATAGGTTCCCTGAGTGCCGCCGGTGGTGAAGGTGAGCTTCGTTCCGCCCGGCATGGGCTCAAGTGCAAAGGCCGCGCTGGCCATCAGCATAACAAACGCCATCACAAACGCAAACTTCTTCATGTTTCCTTCCTCCAAATCTGTTTGGAATTATATTGCATTATTATTGTAATCGTTTAATGGGAACGTTGTCAAGGTCAGGGGTTATCTGTACGGGCCCTTCCCCGCAGTTCCGCAAGGGATTCAACACCCCACTGGCGGACTGACGCCTCCAGCCCCGCGTGAATTTCCTCCAGCCTGTCGAAACCGCTGAACAGCGCCGCTCCCACCTCCACTGCGCTGGCCCCGGCCATAATCATGGCCAGAGCGTTATCGGACGAGCTCACCCCGCCGCAGCCGATAACGGGAATTTTAACGGCCCCCGCCACGTCCCACACAACACGCAGAGCCAGCGGGAACACCGCCGGGCCTGACAAACCCGCCACCCGCCGGCTGAAAACGGGCATGCCGCGCTTCGTGTCAATGGCCATGCCCAGCCATGTGTTGGCAGCCACCACCGCCGACGCTCCCGCGGACTCCGCGCCCCGCGCCACAGCTGGGATATCCGGGGCCTGAGGCGTCAGCTTGACCCACAGGGGACCGTCCCATTTACGGCGCACCTGATCCGTGGCCTGGGCGGTCAGCTCCGGGTCCACCCCCCAGCTCATGCAGCCGCGGTCCGTGTTGGGGCAGGAAACGTTCAGCTCAATGCCGTCCACATCGCCGGCCCTTTCGGAGATGCGGGCCATCATATAGTCCAGGTCCTCCGCGTTCTCCATGCTGACGTTCAGCATGACAGGCAGACCATGCTTCCTGAGCTGATCAAGGCGCACATCCATGAAATGGTCAATGCCCTCATTCTGGAGGCCGATACTGTTCAGAATGCCCGACGGCGTCTCCCACACGCGGGTACCCGGGTTGCCGGGCCACGGGCGACGCGTGATGGCCTTGGAGCAGATTGCCCCCACGTGCCGGGTCAGATCCTCCTGCCACATCCCCTCTTCGTAGGGCCACGTGCCCGACGCGATCACCACCGGGACCTTCAGGTCCACACCGCCCACGATATCAGAGATGGAGCTCATCCCATTTCACCTCCCTGGCCTGGAAGACGGGGCCGTCGATGCAGACGCGCCGCCGCCCCGTTTCCGTATCCACCACGCAGCCGAAACAGCCGCCCATGCCGCAGCCCATGCGCCGCTCCAGACTCACCTGGATGTCATCGCACAAGGTCCCATACTGCCCGTACAGCGCCTTCATCATAGGGTTCGGCCCGCAGACGGCAAGGGAGACCTCCGCCAGAGACTGCCCCTTCAATCCGTCAATGGCAAAACCCTTTTTCCCGATGGAGCCGTCATCACTGAAGAGCTCCATCTCCGGCGCACGGGACGCCACCCATTCCGTAAAGGGCCGCCACTCCGCGCTGCCCACGCCAAGGAACATCCTGCCAAAAGCGCCGAGGGACTGCCGCAGAAACAGCAGCGGCACGACGCCCAGTGTCCCCGCAACAGCCCAGACCTCCTTATGCCGGAAAGGGCCAAACTGCCCGCCCACGGGACCGCGCACAGAAAGCGTCTGGCCTGAGGCTGTTTCCGACAGGAGCTCCGTCCCCTCCCCCACGACACGGAACAGCACATCGAAGGTCCCCCGCTCCGCGTCAGCCTCCAGCACACCCAGCGGACGCCTCAGAAGGGGCGCAGTGCCGCCGGAGACTTTTATGAGGACGAAATTTCCCGGTCTGGCCTCCCGCGCGATGGGCGGACACTCCAGAGTGAGATGCCAGATTCCCGGCGACACTTCCTCCTTCGCCGCCAGCGGCGCCTGATAATCACGAATCACGCTCATACACCTCCCTGCCGCCCAGCACCGTCATGAGGACGGCGCCCCTGAGACACCAGCCGTCAAAGGGGCAGTTGCGGCTCTTCGATTGAAATTCAGCAGCATCCACAACCCATTTGCGCTCAGGGTCGAAGAGCACCAGGTCGGCCGCACTGCCATGCCGAAGGTTCACCGGCGGCAGGCGGAAGGCACGGCGCGGCGCGGCGCTCATACGGTCCAGCAGCATCATAAGCGGGAAACCGCGCTTATGGCACAGCTCCTCCAGACAAACGGCCAGTGCCGTCTCCAGCCCGATGATGCCGTTGGGCGCGTCCTTCATGCCTTTCGCCTTCTCCCCGGGCGCGTGGGGCGCGTGGTCAGTGGCCACAACGTCCAGCACGCCTTCCATCAGAGCCGTGCAAATGGCCTCCGCGTCCTCCGGGGTCCTCAGAGGAGGGCTCATCTTTGCGTTGGGCCCGTACTTCAGCACCGCCGTCTCGTCCAGCGCCATGTGGTGAGGCGTTGCCTCAGCGGTGACATGGACCCCCCGGGCCTTTGCCTCCGCGATCATCTCCACCCCCCGCGCCGTGCTGACGTGCTGAACGTGAACGTGCACGCCGCTCTTTTCCGCAAAGAGCAGGTCCCGCTGAATCATCAGCTCCTCGGCCATCGCCGGCGTTCCCTCAAGGCCCAGCTTCGCTGAGATATCACCCCGGTTCATGGACCGGTCCCCCTCGAAGCCCGGGGCCTCGCAGTGAACGCTGACAGGCAGTCCCAGATCTGCCGCCCGCGTCATGGCCTCAAAGAACAGCGCCCCATTGCCCACCGTCTTCCCGTCATCGGTGAATCCCACCGCTCCAGCCTCCGCCAGGGCCTGAAAGTCCGTCAGGTCCTGGCCGCCCAGTCCCATTGTCACGGCCGCCGCAGGATAGATGCGGCAGTCCATCTCCCGGCTGCGCTCAATGCAGTCCCGCACGGCCTCCGGTGTATCAACGGCTGGGTTTGTATTCGCCATGGTCACTACAGAGGTGAATCCCCCCGCCGCCGCCGCACGGCAGCCCGTCTCCAGCGTCTCCTTGTGCGTCTGGCCGGGGTCGCGGAAGTGGACATGGGGGTCCGCCAGTCCGGGTGCCAGCACCGCGCCCCCGCACTCCACCACGCGCGCCCCTCCCGGGGCGTTCAACCCCTTTCCAAGGGCGGCGATGCGGCCTTCCTCAACCAGTAAATCGCCCGGTGCATCCAGACGCAGTTCCGGGTCCATCAGCCGGGCGTTTTTAAAAAGAAGTGTGGTCATGGAATCTCCTCCATATATTTACATATATTACAGGAATAAACGCTCCCTGACTGCCTCACGCAGCACCTCATAGCCGGGCCGGACACGGGACCAGTCGATGGCCTCCTTCGGACTGTGGCTGACGCCGTCCCGGCAGGGAACGAAAATCAGCGCCGAGGGAATGCGCTCTGCCACGAACATCGCATCATGTCCGGCGCCGCTGGGCATCCGCCGGTGTTTCACCCCCTGCTCCCGGCAAATCCGCTCGACGAGGGCAGCCAGTCCCTCGTCCATTGCCACGGGCTCATCGGAGGAGTAGGGCGTCAGCTGACAGGCAATTCCCCGCGCCCCGCAGATGGCAACAGCCTTCGCCATAACCTGGGAGCGCATACGGGCAATGCTTTCACTGTGAATGCCGCGCAGGTCCACCTTCAGCGTCACGTGCCCCGGAACGACGTTCATCGCGCCGGGAAGGCACTCACACACGCCGACAGTGGCGACGGAACCGTACTTTGCCTCAGCCTGCCCCGCTGCCTCCACCGCCAGAATGACCTCCGCCGCCGCGGTCAGCGCATCGTGCCGAAGGTTCATGGGACACGCGCCGGAGTGCGCCTGCACCCCCTCCAGCTCCAGCATAAAGCGCGTGGGAGCGGCAACAGCCCCGACAATGCCCACGTCATCCCCCGTCTTGTCCAGCACGGGGCCCTGTTCAATATGCAGCTCAAAATACGCGGCCCAATCCCCGGAGGAGAGTGTCTCCTGCCCCAGCATCTCCGGCCGGCCGCCAAAGCTTCTCAGCGCCTCCTCCAGCGTCTCTCCCCGGGCGTCATGAAAGCGTCTGGCATCCTCAGGGACAAGATGCCCCGTCAGAGACTTGCTTCCAATGCAGGCCATGGAAAAGCGGCTGGACTCCTCCGAGGTGAAGGCCACCACACTCAGGGGATGCGCAGGGGGCCGGGTAGAATCCAGAATATCCCGGACAACCCCCAGTCCTGCAGCCACGCCCAGAACGCCATCGAAATCGCCGCCTTCCGGAACAGAATCCAGATGAGACCCGATCAGAACCCCTGGCCCTTTTCCGGTTGAGGGAAGGTTGCCCCACAGGTTGCAGCAGGCGTCCATGCGGACAGTCATGCCCAGTTTCCGCATTTCCCCGGCGATGATTTCCCGCGCCTGCCGGTCTGGCTCCGTCAGGGCCAGGCGGGAAACTCCATGTCCCGGACCGTTGCGGCCGCACGCGGCGACAGCCCCGACCAGTTCCCGCGTCCGCTGAAACCCCGCGCTAGTATCCATAGATAAGCTTCGGCAGCAGCGTCGAGACCGAGGGGACATAGGAGATAACCATCAGTCCCAGGATCGTGACGAGGATGAACTTCATCACAGCCCCGATGATCTCTGACATCTGGAGCCCTGTCACTCCGCTGGCCACAAAGAGATTCAGCCCAAAGGGAGGCGTGAAGTTTCCCAGCGCAAGGTTCGAGACCATGATGATGCCCAGATGCAGCGGGTCAATGCCCATCCGCATGGCAATGGGGAAGAACAGCGGCGCCAGAATGACAATGGCGGCAATGCCCTCCATAAACATCCCCACAATGAGCAGAATAACATTGACCATGGCGATAAACATCCAGGGTGAGTGGATGTGCTCAATGATGGCCGAGGTGACGGCCTGAGGGATGCGGGCCACGGTCAGGAACCACGCGAAGCTCTGGGCCGCAGCGACAAGAATCATTACCTGGGCGCAGGTCACGGCCGAGCGCAGGCACACATCATACAGTTTCGCCAGCGTAATCTCCCGGTAGACCGCAATCCCCACAAACAGCGCGTACACTGCCGAAATGCCAGCGGCCTCCGTGGGCGTAAACACCCCGCAGTAAATGCCGCCCAGGATGATGACCGGGACCATCAGCGACCAGCCCGCCTCCAGCGTGTTGCGGGCGATCTCGGCCCATGTGGAGGGCGCAGAAACCTTCAGGTCGTTATGACGCGCGAACCAGGCGATGTAGACGATGGTCGCCAGGCCATAAACAATCCCGGCGCTGATCCCCGCCATGAACAGCGACCCCACGGATACCCCCGTGGCCGCCGCGTACATGATAAGCGTAATGCTGGGCGGGATGATGAGCGCCACCGAGCCGGATGAAGTGATGAGTCCCGTGGCGAATCCCCTGGGATAGCCGTTCTCAATGAGCTCAGGGTAGAGCAGGCGGCCCATCGCGATGACCGTGGCGGGGCTGGAGCCGCACAGCGCGCCAAACACCATGCAGGTACACTGTGTCGTGTAGGCCAGGCCCCCCTTGCGCGCCCCCACAAGGCTCCGGGTCCACTTCAGGATGCGTTTGGACAGGCCGCCCGTGTCCATCAGGTTAGCCGCAAAGATGAAGAACGGCATCGACATCAGCGAGAATTTATCCAGACCGCCGAACATACGCTGCGCCAAAACCATGGGGTCCAGACTTGTGAAAAACAGCATCGTCCCCAGCACGGCCAACCCCAGCGCTGTGAAAATCGGCACGCTGCCAAACAGCAGGACAAGCAGCAGCACCATCAGGAAGGCAGTCATTCAGCATCCGCCTCCTTCCGGAACAGTTCCTGGAGAAAGTGCAGGGCCATCAAAGCTGAGCCCAGAGGCATGGCCGCATAGGGAAGCCACATGGGCAGCCCCATGGCCGGTGTCGTCTGACCGCGCGCAACGGTGAAAATCATCAGGCGCGTGCCGTACCAGCAGAGCGCGGCACAGAACGCAGCCGCAAGCACATAGACCAGACGCGTCAGCCACAGCCCCACCTGCCGGGGCATCATGGTCATGATGAAGTCCATGCGGATGTGGGCGCCTCTGCGGACACAAACGCAGCCGCCAATGAAGGTTATCCATATCATAAGATAGCGGATAAGTTCCTCAGCCCAGCTTGTGCTGGCGCTGAAGGCGTAGCGCAGCACGACATTAACAAACAGGACCCCCGACACCACCAGGAAAGCTGCCACGCAAAAGGCCTCTTCCGCCGTCTCTATTGCTTTTCCAATTTTTCTCAACAGTTCTTTCAACATATCATCCCCTGAAGAATGAAAAGGAGGAGCGGGTAAGCCGCCCCTCCTTCATTTTAAAAAGCCGCGAAACTACTTCTGCCCCGTTGCCTCATAAACGGCCTTCAGGAGTGCCTTCATTGCCTCCGTCTTTGCAAACTTCTCATGAAGCGGGCGGCTCACATCAGCAAAAGCCTGGCGTCCCTCGGGCGTCAGCTCGTTGACAACGATCTTGGACTGCTTTATCTGGTCCAGGAACCCGGACTCGTTCTCGGCCTGAGTCTTGCGCTCAAGATCACGGGCCTCCTTCTCGCACTCCACGATGAGAGCCTTCACCTCGTCCGGCTGCCGGTTGAACCAGTCAAGGCCGGCGAAGAAGAGATAGCCGAAGAAACCGTGGCTGGAGAGCGTCAGGTAATCCTGCACCTCATAGAAACGGTTCATGGCAATGCTCTGAAGCGGGTTCTCCTCGCCGTCCACAATGTTCTGCTGAAGCGCGTTGTACAGCTCAGCGTACTCAATGGGAACGGGGTTCGCGCCCCATGCCTGATACTGCTCCACCAGCAGGGGGCTGGGCATCACACGCATCTTCATTCCCCTGAAGTCATCCGGGCTGTGAATCTGCTTTCCTTTCGTGGTGAACTGTTTAAAGCCGCCGGACCACAGGCCCAGGGTTTTGAAGCCGCGCTTCTCGCCATAGGCGTAGAACTGCTTCCCAACCTCCCCGTCCATAACGCGGTACAAATCCTCCCGCGTGGGCCACAGGAAGGGGAAGTCGATGATCTGGAACTCCTCAACGAAGGGCATCAGCACGGCCGTCGGCTGGATGGACATCTCAATGGTCCCCATCTGCACCATTTCGGTCTGCTCGCGCATGGACCCCAGCTGCATCTGAGGGAAGACCTCGACGGTGATTCTGCCGCCGGAGCGCTCCTCTACCAGCGCCTTGAACTTCTGCGCCCCCACATCCTCGGGGCTGTCAATGGGCTGATTGTGGCTCAGCCGGATATTCATCGCCGGATAGTCCGCGAGCGCCGGTATGGCGCAAAAAACGAAAACCACTGCCAGAGTGACCAGCAAAAACCTTTTCTTCATAGAGCACCACTCCTTTGTGTATATCTGGATTGTTGTCATTATATCACGATACTGTCCTCCGTTCCACAGAGAATGTCAGGAGTCCCTGCCCCCTTTTCTGCCGTGAACAGGGACA
This sequence comes from Fretibacterium sp., assembly GCA_024695065.1. GTDB lineage: Bacteria > Synergistota > Synergistia > Synergistales > Aminobacteriaceae > JAFUYV01. The sequence goes on from JAILIX010000023.1 coordinate 7,410, forward strand.
ATACCGCTTCACAAAGTTTAATATTTATGGTAAAATTAAATTATGAGAATCTTTTGAGAAATTTTTAATACGGCCCCGGCTCCAGCCGGGGGCTCAAGGAAAGGGGAACATGAAAGATGAGAAAGTCGTTTCGTTTCATTGTCCTGTTGCTGACGCTTGCATGTGTCTTTGCCGCAGGGGCTGCAATGGCCGCTGATGTGGACAAGACCGGCTGGCCGGACCAGCTCCGCTTCATGGCGGGACCTCCCGGCGGCAACTGGTTCGCGCTGGGAACAGCCCTCGCAGAGATGTGGACGGGCGCGGGCCTGCCCCAGACCACCAGCAGCTCCGGCGGCGGCGTGGCAAACATTGTGAATGCCAACACCGGCAAGGGCGACCTGGGCTTCTCCGTCACTTCGATGGTCGGCGCGGCGACTCAGCCGGACGGCGTAGACTTCACCAAGGGCCGCCAGATGAAGAATGCTGTCCTCATGGCGAACCTCTACACTCAGTATACCTATTTCATCATGCGCAAGGACTTTGCGGAGAAGAACGGCATTAAGTCGGTGGATGACATCATCGCCAGGAAGCTTCCCATGCGTTTCGCCACCCTGAAGCCGGGCACATCCTCGGAGTTCGTCATCAAGGCCCTGTTCGGCAAAGGTTATGGTTTCGACTACAAGAAGACCTTCGAGTCCTGGGGCGGCAGCGTTGAGTACGCCTCCTACGAGGGCGGCGCGGACCTCCTGGCGGACAACCACCTGGACTGCTTCGCGTTCTCCGTAGGCAAGATCGCGTCCATCGTCATGAACATCGAGAGCAAGCTGGACATC
>JAILIX010000026.1 GCA_024695065.1 Fretibacterium sp.
ATTGGTGGGGTGATCGGCCGGCTCACGGCCTGGCGGCATGGTGGGATTAAGACAATCTACACGGCCCATGGTTTCCACTTTTACAATGGAGCCCCACTTGGAAACTGGCTGGCATTCTATCCTGTTGAGAAGACCATGGCCCGCATCACAGATGTCCTCATCACAATCAATACAGAGGACTATGAACGGGCTCGGCGGAGTTTTTGTGCCAGGGAAGTGTATTATGTCCCCGGAATCGGGATTGACCTGCAAAAATTTTGCGTCGGACAAATTGACGTGAAAGCAAAAAGGGCGGAGCTGGGAGTGCGAGAGGACGAAATCCTCATACTTTCCGTGGGAGAACTCATCCCCCGTAAGGACCACGAGACTGTGATCCGGGCTTTGGCCCGGACGGGGAGACAGGGCTTTCAATACCTCATCTGTGGAACAGGCCCACTGCACGAAATGCTTTCCGCGTTGGTTCATCAGGAGGGGCTTGACGGCCGGGTAAAACTTCTGGGATTTCGTACAGATATTGCAGAATTGTGTCAGGCGGCTGACCTCTTCGTATTCCCATCCCGGCAGGAGGGGCTATCGGTGGCAATGATGGAGGCAATTGCCTGTGAGACACCGGTGGTGTGTTCCGCCATTCGGGGAAACACGGACCTTGTTCAGAATAAGGAATGTCTGTTTCGGAGCGGCAGCGTGCAAGAGCTGGCTGCTATGCTCAGGGAACTGATAATCGACGGACGCGATGCCCTCCGTCAGGCCATGCGGTGCAGTGTTGTGAAGAACCATGAGCAACTGAGGAAGTTTGATCTTAAGGCCGTTGAAGTACAAATGCGGAAGATATACAGCGAACTGTTGGAATGAACAGAGCCCCCAAGCATTTGGGGGCTCTTGTTTAAATAATTCTCAGACAGGCTGGCTCTTAAAAGAAGAAATAGCGGACAGCAAGCAGAAGACCGACAAGGACAATCCCCAGCAAAGCGAAGAAGAAAAGATCCTCCAGAGCCGTCTTGTTGCGTTTTTTAGCGACATAGGACTGTTTCGTCTTTAAGCGCAGATTCTTTGTCAGCGTCATAATTCCCTGTATCTCGTCGCTGATACGCAGGTAAATATACATCTTGTCCTCGTAGCGGTCGACTTGCTGCACAGGGAATGTGGAGGCCTGCCCCGTCTCCTCAAGAAATTTTTTCACCAGAGCGCTGGGGCCAGAGTCCCCCTCGATTCGCACCTCAAGAATGTCCCCCGGTACGATTTCGGATGATGGTTTGCCCCACACGGGATCCACACAGGCCAGACACTGAATCACGGTTCCTTTGAAGGATTTTTTCTTGCCATCTCCTTCTTCCTCGTCGTCAGCTTCTTCAATCTCGTCGTCGTCTTCGGACATATCCAGGGACTTGAGTATCTTTGCCTTCTCCAGTTCGCTGCGCGTCAGGAATTCCACCTCGCTGGACACGTCAAAGAAACACTGGGTTGCCCGCTCAAAGCCCCTGCGAACCTGTCCCTCAATGTGAAGCAGATGACGCTTGACAGGGGTATCTCCTTCCTCAAAGAGCTCTATTCGGTCCTCTGAAGGCACCAGTTCGGGCAAAAGATTGTTGAGTCTGTCTCCCCATACCTTCTCATAGGGGCCCAGTTGAGGGAAAAGCTTAAGGAATGTCCGCCAGTCCCGGTCAGGTTTGAAGGATTTATGAATATAGGGATGGGTGAGCCACAGGGACTGATGAACGATATCGCCTGTTTCCCCCTCAAAAATAAGACAAAAAGCTCCCCCCATATCCCCTCGGGCAGGCACAAATACGTATTTCAGGGCAACAAAATCCGGCTTCTCGTTCCTTTTCTCCAACACGGTCTGCACAGCAGCGTTTGCTGCAGCAAGAATTCTGGCGTTGAGCTCTTCGTTGCTAAGTTGTGTATCCGGCATGAGATCAGCTCCTCAGCGAACGGAGTAGCTCTTTGCGCTCCAGGACTTGCCGCGCTTAATCTCGCCGGAGATAAGCTCAAGGTAGCGGCCCATGCACCCGGGGCAACGCTTTGAAGGGTCGTTGGCGTCGGCTTCAAACTCCTTTTTACATTGAATACATCTAAACTTTGCCATCAAGATCTCCTCCCTGATGCTTTCAAACTTTTATGGGCAGCCTGAAGCCTCCCATTTTTCATTTTACTTTTATATTATAACCCATGGGAAAGATTTGAACGAGACAGAAGCTAAAGCGCTGTAATACGGAGTGGAGGGCATCCTCCTGATTCCCGTGCTCTCAGAGACTTCAGCATCTCCTCTGCGGAGAGGCCCACTGTCGGGTGACGCCAGCCGGGTAAAATCTGCATAAGAGGCACGAGGACGAACTCCCGGTTGGGCAGGTTCAAGTGAGGAACATGAAGTTCCTCCGTGTCAAAACAATTGGCCCCTACGAGCAGAATGTCGATATCGATGTTCCGGGCTCCCCAGCGGATAGTCATACGACGTCCCATATCCCGTTCGATGCCCTTGACAAAGGTCAGAAGTTCCTTGTGGGCTAAGGAGGTTTCTATCGTAAGGCAGGCATTGAGGAAACAAGGCTGATCCTTCACTCCCCAGGGTTCTGTCTCAAAGACGTCGCTTTTGGCTGTGATGTGGCCCAGGGGCTTCAGCCGCTCTGCAGCCTCCCGGAGGTTTTCCAGCCGGTTGCCCAAGTTGGAACCCAGCCCAAGCGCTGCCGTTCTGTCCGTTATCAGGGCCATGGGTTGGCCTCCCGTACCGAGCAGGCCACGTCCAGGGCCTGACGGTTGGGTCCTACATCATGAACCCGAACAATCTCAATCCGCCCCTCCAGCATCGCGGAAAGTGCAACTGTGCCAGGAAGGCTCTTGCCCGTTACTCCTTTCCGTGAATGCCCGAAAAGAAGGGGACGCCCCAGGGCGTGCAGAGATTCCGCCTCTTTGACGATAAGCCTGTCGCTGTTCCCACGCTTGGCGAAGCCAATGCCAGGATCAAGGATAACTCGCTCCCGGGGCAGGCCCGCTTCCTCTGCAGTACGCAGCTTCTCCTGAAAATACAAGTGAAGTTTTGTCATCAGATCTTTCGGATTGGGAATGGCCGTCATCGTAGCAGGGGTCCCCTCCATATGTCCAAGGATATAGGGCAGCCCCGTCCGGGCGGCGTTGGTGAACATTGCTTCATCCAGTGAGCTGCCGCTGACGTCGTTGATGATATCCGCACCTTCATCTGCCGCAGCGAGGGCCACAGCCCCCTTGCAGGTGTCCACGGAGAGCACCGCATCTGGAAACGCCCGGCGCAGTGCCCGGAGCCTTGGCAGAAGCCGATCCCGCTCTTCCTTTTCATTTAAAGGTGAAGCTCCGGGCCGGGTCGATTCTGCTCCCAGGTCCAGAATGTCTGCACCCTCATCCAGCATAGCCCCTGCACGGCTGAGAAGCTCCTTCTCACCCGCAACGCGGCTGGGAGCGTAGAAGGAGTCAGGTGTCAGGTTCAGGATGCCCATCACCTTTGTGCCGCTGCCAAGGAGCAGCTCTCGTCCTCTGGGCAAAGACAGCGTCCATCTTTGAATGGCTCCATTTTTAAGAACTGTATTCAGATTGGTCCGAAACTCTTTCAATCCCCAGCAATCCATGGACTCCAGCTTTTGCAGCAGACGGAAGAGCTGGGAGTCCGTTCCCATTATCAGGATGCCGCTTCGCTCCGTTTGGCCGTCAATGACGTGCTTGGCGACCACGGCGTCTCCACCGCGGGACAAAAGCTCCTGTTTGATAAAAGCCGCAGCGCGGTAGTCCACGCTGGGAGCAAAGAGAGACAAAATCCTCCGTTTGGGCTGGAGGTAGCGAAGTGCCCGCGGGTCTGCCCCGATGTGTTCCACAATCCGCGTCAGATCTCCGATGTCCCGGGCCAGCAAAGGGTAAACGGCCTGTTTCTCCTCATTTTCCTCCATATAATCTCTCCTCCCTCTTATGTTGCTGGAGAATATGATATCCTAAAATATGGCTATGCAGAATACCCAAAAATGGGATAATATTATTTAACAGAGATATATAAGGCTGAGCTCCCAGTGGGCTCATGCGGGAGGATATAAATGAGAATGAAGGATAATCCGCGCAGCTCCTCAAATCGGAGAGGATATCACAATAACGGGATTTCCCCGCAGCCGGAGGGCATCCTCTTCCGGAGGCAGAGGAGGGGGTCACGTGGCGACGACCCCAGTGAGACCGGAACCGGCCGGGCCAGACGCCGGAAGCAAAAGAAAAAACGGCCATCCGTCCTGAAGGTCTTCTTTATGACGATTCTGCTTTTGCTTCTCCTTGCCATTGGTGTTGTCAGCGCGGGGGTAGCATGGTATGTCGTCCGGATTTCGGAGGATCTGCCCAGCATGGTGGAGGTGGCGAACCCGAAGAGCAGCCTTCCTTCCATTCTTTACGACCGAAATGGAGAGGTTATCGCACGCCTGTTCATTGAGAACCGCACGCCGCTGGAACTTCACCAGATATCTCCCTGGCTCATTAAGGCCGTGCTGGCTGCCGAGGATTCGGCGTTTTACCAGCACGGGGGCATCCGCATTGGGTCCATTCTCCGCGCCCTGTGGATTGATATTGTGGAAAAGGGCAAGATTCAGGGGGCCAGCACTATCACCCAGCAGCTTGCACGCAACCTCTTCCTCACCCACGAGAAGAGCATCACCCGGAAGGCCAAGGAGATTATTATCGCCATGCGCATGGAGAAGCTCTTCTCCAAGGACAAACTGCTGGAACTGTACCTGAACACCATCAACTTTGGCCACGGGGCCTGGGGGGCGGAGACTGCCGCGCACACCTACTTTGACAAGTCCGCTGCGGATCTCGACATCGCCGAAGCGTCCATTCTGGCGGGGCTTATCGCCAACCCTGGGCGGTACAATCCCCTGAGCAACCTTAAGAACGCCAAGAACCGTCAGAATTACGTGCTGGGCCGCATGGAACTTTTGGGCTGGATAGACTCAGCGCAGAGAAAACAGGCCTACGATGAGACATTGGAGTTCCGCAAGCGATCCAACCGCATCGAGGAGTTCAACCGTGCGCCGTACTTTGTCTCGCACCTCCTCTTCAACGATCTTTTGCCCACCTACGGGAAGGACGAAGTGTACAGCGGCGGGATGCAGATTTACACGACTCTTGACATTAAGCTGCAGGAGAAGGCACGCGAGGCTGTCAATGCCATTGCGGCTCCGGCCAGCGGCGCGCTCGTCTGCATGGCCTCTGATACCGGTGAAATCCTGGCGCTTGTTGGCGGTAAGGACTTCAAGGAAAGCAAGTTTAATCGTGCAACTCAGGCCCTTCGCCAGCCTGGATCAAGCTTCAAGCCCATCGTCTACGCCACGGCGATTGAGGAGGACATCATGCCCAGCGATCACTTTCTGGATGCCCCTATTACGTTCAAAAATCGTGGAGGCAAGGGCAAAGACTGGTCTCCCAAGAACTCCAGCAAGGGGTATGCGGGAGAGGTGACATTGCTGAGGGCGCTGGTGAACTCCCTCAACACGGTGGCTGTCCGCATGGCAGCTTATATTGGGACAGATAATATTGTCAAGATGGCCCGTAATATGGGCATTGAGACAAAGTACCTGCCCAATGATCTCTCCATCGCGCTGGGGACTGCCAACCTCACGCCTCTGGAGATGGTGACGGCATTTAACTGCTTCAACAGTGGAGGCAAGCGTATGCCACCTCTCATGATTCGAGAGATTAAGGACCGGGACGGGAATGTCCTGGAGAGCCGAGGGCCTTCTCCGTCTCAGGCGATGCGCCCTGAGACGGCTTTTACCATCCGCTCCATGCTTCAGGATGCAGTTCGCGCCGGGACGGGTAAACCCGCCAGCATTCCAAAATATACGGTATTTGGCAAGACGGGTACCTCAAACGACTTTATTGATGCCTGGTTTGTTGGAGGTGTGCCGGGGATGACAACGGCGGTCTACGTTGGGCGGGACGATAATAAACCTATGGGACGACGGGCCTTTGGAGGGACAGTGGCGGCCCCTATCTGGAAGAAATTCATGACGTATGCTGTGAAGGAACAGCAGACACCGGAGAGTTTTCCCAGTGTCCCTGGCTGGGTGGAGGTGGACAAGGTATCAATCTGCCGTACGTCGGGCTACAGGGCGAGAGGCGGCTGTGCGGCTGTCACACTCTATTTCCCCTCGGGGAAAGCCCCTACAGCCCAGTGCCCCATCCACGGCGGCAGTTATGCAGCAGCGGACAACGATCCCAGAGGGCCGCGGCTCTTCCTGGTGGAACAGGACGATGCCTACCTTGCGAAGATGGAACAGCAGGAGTCCGAGGAGGAACGCCAGCAGGCTGCGGCGGTTGCCCCGCCCACCCCTGTTAAGGCCTCAGCGATACCTACGCCTGCGCTTTCCCCGCGTAACCCAAGTCCGGCGGACGAGGTGGAACGTCGTTACAAGCAACTCCTGAAAGAGTATGGGATTGAGTAAAACAGATCAGCAAAAGAGAGGCGCCTTTTCTGCATGGAAAAGGCGCCTCTGTCTTATTACATGCTCTGAACTTACTTGATCTGAACAATCATCGAATTCAGCGGACGGTCATTCATCCGAGAACTCTTATGGAACAGGTGGTCTCTGCGGACATCTGTCTGTCATGATCGGGACCTACCCTGCGCAGAGCTTTGATAAGCAGTCACTGTCCCCTTATCCCATACGGGAGAAGATCATTGAAAAAAACACGACGAGAAGCAGAGCCGGCAACATATCACAGAGTTTCAGTTTCGTGATCTTCAGCAGGTTAAGCCCGATGCCCATAATCATCAGGCCGCCCAGGCCGGAGATGTTGGCGATGATATCCGGCGTAAGGAATGGCTCCGCCCAGGCTGCCAGAAATGTGAGTCCCGCCTGATAAATGAACATTGGCAGGATGGAGAACAGCACCCCCACGCCAAAGGAACCGGCGAGCATGACGGAGGAAATTCCATCCATGACGCCCTTTGTGACCAGCAGGGATGGGTTGTGCCGCAGGCCATCCTCAAATGCTCCAATGATGGACATCGCACCGATGCAAAAGAGCAGAGTCGATGTGACGAAGCCTTCCGTGAACCGCGTGTTGGCAACGTTCATTTTTGTCTTGAGCGTGTCGCCCAGGCCATTGAGCCGGTCATCGAAACTGAAGCCCGCCCCGATAAGCGTGCCCAGAATGAGTGCCAGCAGAATAGCCAGGGCATGTTTCGTCTCCAGAGCCATGTCCATACCCAGGTAGAGGGTGAAGAGCCCGAGACACTGAAAAACAGTTCCGTGCAGGCGATCCGGGATGAAGCGGCCCGCTGTGAGCCCTATAAGGCTGCCCACCACAACGGTGACTACATTAAAAAGTGTTCCCCCAGCGGGGAGCATACTGAGAAATTCCATGATTCAACGCTTCTTAAGCCCTGATGGCCTCGAGGCGTCCCGGATAAGCAGCAATGGCAGCCTCCAGGATGGCTGCAGCTTTTGTCAGCGCCTCCCGATTCAGCACGTAAGCCAGTCGAATCTCGTTCAGTCCCCGGTGGGGCACCGCGTAGAAACCACTGCCTGGTGCCCCCATCATGGTCTCGCCGTCAATATCGAAGTGCTGGAGCATCCAGATGATGAACTTCTCACTGTTGTCCACCGGCAGTTTGGCCATAATATAAAAAGCTCCCATTGGCTTTGAGCACACAATGCCATCAATGTCCATCAGTGCCGAGTAGAGCGTGTCGCGACGGGCACGATACTCCCGGTTCACATCTTCCATGTACTGCCTGGATGACTTCTGATACAGTGCCGTGGCTCCAACCTGCTCCAGGGTTGAGACGCAGAGTCGGGCCTGACACAGTTTCAGTACCTGATCAATAAAGTCCCGGTTTTTGATGGCGAGGCAGCCGATACGGGCTCCGCACGCACTGTAACGCTTGGAGATGGAGTCAACCATTACGACGCGGTCGCGTATATTGTCCAGATGCCCCAGGCTGGTGAACGGATCATTGTCATAAGTGAATTCGCGATAGACTTCATCAGCGATGAGGTAGAGATTGTATTTCTTCGCCAGCCCCGCCAAAGTGTTCAGTTCTCCGGGCGTGCAGACGGTGCCCGTGGGATTATTGGGGTTGGAGATAAGGATAGCCCGCGTACGCGGCGTGATGAGCTCATCAATGACCTGTTCCGGGGGCAGGTGAAAGCCCTCTTCTGCCCGGGTAGGGATGGGGACGACATGGGCCAGAGCCGTTTCGGCGAATGTGTTGTAGTTCGCGTAGAAGGGCTCCGGAATCAGGATCTCGTCGCCGGGGTCGCAGATGACCTGCACAGCGAGAGACAGCGCTTCACTGCCCCCGTTGGTGACACAGATATCATCCGGGGCATAGGGGATATTCCACAAATGATAATAGCCACTGATGGCCTCCCGAAGTTCAGGAAGGCCCTGAGATGCGCTGTAGGCGATGGTTTCCGCTTTGAAGCTGCGAATGGCCTCAAAGTATACTTCCGGGGTCCTGATATCCGGCTGACCTATGTTCAGGTGGTACACCTTTTTCCCCCTTGCCTTGGCCTCATCAGAATAGGGAATGAGGCGGCGGATAGGGGAAGCCTGTAATGCTTGGATACGTTTGGAAAAATGCATATAATTAAACTCTTTCTGTCCTCTAATCGCTCTTGGAGCGATGATTATCCTACTTTGCTTTACCCTGATTCGCGACGGCAGCCTGAGCCTTTGCGATGGCGTCCGCATCTCCAAGGTAGCGATGGGACTCCGGCTTCATGTCCTTATTCAGCGTGTAGACCAGAGGTACGCCTGTTGGGATGTTGAGCTCAAGGATGTCCTTGTCAGAGACGTTGTCCAGATATTTCACCAAAGCACGGAGGCTGTTGCCGTGGGCGGCAATGATGATTTTCTTTCCCGCAATGATTTCTGGCACGATGGCCTCCTGCCAGTAGGGGACAACACGGGCCACCGTGTCCTTAAGGCATTCGGTGAGTGGCAGCTCCGATGCGGTCAGGCCGGCGTAGCGGGGATCATGGCCAGGAAAGCGTTCGTCAGTTTTTTCGAGGCTGGGGGGCTGGACATCGTAGCTGCGGCGCCAGATCTTCACCTGATCATCGCCGTACTTCACAGCAGTATCCGCCTTGTTGAGCCCCTGCAATGCGCCGTAATGACGCTCATTAAGTTTCCAGGAGTGGCGAACGGGAATCCACATACGGTCCATCTCTTCAAGAGCCAGCCACAGGGTTTTGATGGCGCGCTTCAGCACTGAAGTGAAGGCCAGGTCGAAAGCGAACCCTTCTTTTTTAAGCAGACGACCGGCAGTGCGGGCCTCCTCTACGCCTTTGTCCGACAGGGGGACGTCTGTCCAGCCTGTGAAACGGTTCTCTTTGTTCCAGGCACTCTCGCCATGGCGTATCAAAACGATTTCGTACATAATAAAAACCTCCTTCTACATAAGGACGAAATGTGCAAAGCCTTCGTCCAGCCGTTCAGTTTAATTTTACTTGAAAGAGGAAGTGGCCGCAAGAGTGGGAACATAGTGCTTTTACGGAGTCATCGTACTATGATTTGGGAGAGTTTATCATTCATGAGCGTCTTCTCCTTATGGTACAAGAGCATTATGATACATGACAGGAGCTGTCTGCGAATGACAGGGGCAGGGAATGAATCGTACAATTCCGAAGATTGACCAGTGTCCGATGTCCTCAATAATGAGTATAATATAAACGGATGATGTGAATATTCAGGATAAGTCAGGAAGCAAAAAAAAATAGGGAGTGATTGTAATGGAGATTTTGCAGAAGTTCACAAACGCGGGTATTGTTCCTGTCGTTGTCCTTGACAACGTCGCTGATGCTGTCCCCACAGCAAAGGCCCTGCTTGACGGCGGCATTGATGTGATGGAAATCACATTCCGTACGGCTGCCGCGCCGGATGCGATTCGCGCAGTGGCTCAGGAATGCCCTGATATGACCGTTGGCGCTGGGACAGTTATCACTCTGGAACAGTGCAAAAAGGCTGTATCGTTGGGGGCAAAGTTCATCGTTTCACCGGGGTTTGATGAGGAAGTTGTTCGCTGGTGCGTTGAAAACAAGATTGCCGTCACACCGGGCTGCGTTACGCCGAGTGAGATTATGGCGGCGATGAAGCTTGGGCTGAAGGTTCTGAAGTTCTTCCCAGCCAACGTGTATGGCGGCCTGAACGCAATGAAGGCTCTGTCGGGGCCGTTTGGCAGCGTTCGTTTTATCCCGACTGGCGGAGTGAACGCTCAAAACCTTGCGGAGTACAGCGTCGCGCCCTTCATCCACGCGATAGGAGGGAGCTGGGTGTGTACAAAAGGAGATATTGCGGCACATCGTTTTGAGCATATCACGGAACTTTGCCGCGACGCGCGGCGGATTATGCTGGGCTACGCGGTTGACCATGTTGGCATCAACTGTCCTGACGCTGATGCTTCTTCAAGTCTGTGCGGCGCGCTTGAGGCCACATTCGGGTTTGAGATTAAACCGGGGAACAGCTCTAACTTTGCAGGTTCGGGCATCGAAGTGATGAAACTGCCCTTCCTGGGAGCCAACGGCCACATCTCCGTCGCAACCAATCGAATTGAGATGGCTATAGCCGACATGGAGAAGCGCGGTTACGAGCTCGATATGAGTACAGCCAAGTACAAGGGGGAACGGCTCAAGGCGGTCTACTTCAAAAAAGAGTTCGGCGGCTTTGCTGTCCATCTGAAACAGAGATAAGAATCAGACGATAAATCATTGTTTTTCGAGGTTTTATCAATTCTTGATTCACTTCAGGACATCGAAAAGGGGCTCCCCTCTGGACAGAGGAGAGCCCCTTTCGTGTCAGTTAAAGATATCTCGTGGCCTTGGTTTGGTCCGCGGTGATGGCTGTGGAGCTGGAGGCATGGAAACATTCCCAACTCGCCGATAGATTACAGCGATGGGATCTGTGCCCATAAAAGTCAGTATCAGAGAGCCTGTTTCCCCATCATAGGCACTGAATATCCTCTCTCCCTTCCTCTGAGGATATCCCTGCTGCCCGGAGCTCTCACTGGAAGGTTCGACGCAGATAACATTATCCTCCAGCCGATAGGCTCCCATGTCCTTTCCGTTGACGGAGATTCGGCCATTCACAAAGGCAATTCGTCCATTGCCGCCCTGCCACTCCCCGTTGAGATATCCCTCCGGAAAGTGCCGCGTGTCCAGTGGTATCAGGTGGAGGAGACTTCCATCCTGACAATGAATAAGCCGCCATATTTCCCCGGTCCACAGGGCAAAATAACTGTCCAGCAGTTCTTGGCCTCTTGTCAGGCGAAGGATGGGAAGCCCCCCTGTCCTGAGAGTCGCTTCAGCCTGTCGCATCTCCTGATTGTTTGATTTTACGTCAAATGTCCCCCTCACGCTGCGGGCAAAGTCAAAGACAGCGCCAGTGGCAGCCATGATATAGCCACCACTGTGGGACGGAAGCGCCCCCATCACCGCATAGCGTCCCGGCAGGCGGGATATCCCCTGTACCTGGGTATCCCTGATAAACGGTGTCACCATTGGGTTCCCCTGAATCTGGACAGGGGATCCAAGCAGGATATTCCCTGAGCCGCCAAGAGACTCTGCCATGGCCAGCGGCATCAGCCAGCCGCCCTGAGGCAGAGGCTCCACAGTGACGGAAAGCCCGTTTTTCCATTGGATAGACGACCCTGATACATTTTCTATTTTCCCTTTTCCGCCATCAGCGATGCTGAGGAAAATAGGCTGAAAACTTCCCTCCGGGATAGGCTTGACAGGAAGGACCACCGTTCTCCCGGTTTCGTCCTTCAGTGTTCCAATGAGGCCTACGATCTCCAGGGACTGTGCGTCTACCTGAAGCGTTGCTTCAATGGACTGTCCGTTGAGCCGGGGATCGGTGTAGCGTCCCTGAATGGTCACGATATTGGGATTGGCAATGTCCACTGCACTGGCAGAAGCCGGAACCGACGTCTCACCGTTGGACAGACCATAGATGAGCGCACTGAGCTGATACATCAGCTCGTTCTTGCCGTCATGAAAGACCGGGGTGCCAATATCCGACTCCTGAGCGTTTGAGGCAATGCGTTCCGCAGGCAGAAGCTGCTCCAGAAAGACGATATAGTTTCCATCCTTTTGGGCTGAGCAGGCAAAGTAGCCATAGGCCCACAGGATGTTTGAGCCCTCCAGCGTCACCTTCATGTAGCTGCGCTGCGTGCCGGCCATGCCCGTTCCGGAGAGAGGAGTGAAGGTCTTGCTGGAGATGATATCGTAGTCTGCACCGCTCTGAGGACGGGTAACGCCGAAGCGAGGGACAGGGTTCCCTATTTCAATGGAGGTAATCTTCGGAGCCTGTTTCACCCTGTCCTGCATGGCATAGATTTGCGACAGGGTTTCGGACCATCCCGTCGCCCTGTCAAAGGCCATCTCCGGATAGTTTGTACGCATATTCTCCCGACGCAGGGGAGCGTAGAGAGACAGGCCGCGGCACAGAGGAATATCCGGGCCGGCTTCAGTGTTCAGAATAAGCGAACGGACAGCGGTCTCGACGGCGGCTATCTCCCCCTCCAGCACCGCACTGCAGGGCATCGCCCTGAGCCGTCTCAGCCAGTCCAGAAGGACAATGCTTGAGAGCGCATTGTCCTTGTTACGGTACTCAGCAACGCCCATATAGTTCAGCGTGTAGAACAAAGTGCGGGTTACGTCGCTCCATCCAGAGGAAGCCGTCTCTCTCAGTTTGCTGAAGAGTCCTTTGCAGGCGGAGACAAGCGCATCTGCCTTCGACAGGTCGAAAGCAGAGAGAGAGGCTGTTGTCCATGGAACTTTCAAAAAGCCTTTGCAGGCGATTGGGACCATGCGCTGAACGATCTCACGGGTTTCAAGTCCCTGGGAGAACAGCGGGAGGGCGTTGAGATAGTCCATACCCACGGCAGGCAGAACTGTTGCTCCAGCCGTCATGTAACGGGCAAAGGGGGAGCAGGCTGTGACAACCTCTGCCTGGCCCATCAGACACATATCAAAGGCAATAAGGTCCAGCTTGCCCTCAGGGAACAGAGACGCCGTGCGGGACAGGGTACCAGCAAGTTCATTCAGCAGAAGTTCGTCCTTACCCCCCGTGCCGTTATCGTTGTCGTTGGCCATGTTTACCCAGCCCGCTCCATGATCCCACATCACAAGCGCAGTCTTCTGAGCCGGGAACTTGCTCCGCCCGGCGCGGATGAAAGCCTCCAGAACAGCAGGGTTTCCCATATTCAGCTCACCACAGTCCAGAAGCAGCTCCGAGTCGATGGCATCTTCGTGCTGTGAAGGCCGGACACGATAAATGCGGGCTGAGTTCCAATCTCCCATCGCTTTGCTGTAGCCCTTCGCACGATCCTCCAGAACCAGAACCTCCACCTTGCCAGGGGTTTTGTTCTCGACAATTCCCATGCCCTGTTCCATTTCCTTCAGATCCGTCAGGGCGTAGGGCTCAAGGTTATTATCCGCATCCACGTAAATCAGGAGGGTCCACTCACGCACCTCAGAAGGGACAGGTGCTCCCAGATTAAATTCAAGGGCCAAAGCAAGGACCGGTGATGCAAGAAGCCCCAAAAGTCCGAAGATGAAGGAAATGTAAATTTTTCTCATGCTCTACTGCATCCTTTGATAGGTAATGGTTGAGCCATCCTGGAACCTCATACTCAGGATACGGCCGTCACACTGGAACTGGGTTATGAAAGTGGTCCCCGTGCTGGTCTGCCCCTGCATGACATTGCCCTGAATCTGGAAAAAACCGGACTCGCTGGGTAATCCGTTTATCCAGCCCCAGTATTGGTTGCCCTGAATCTGAATCACAGCCTGTACTCCGTTGGGAAGAACCGTCCCCCACACGCCGTTCAGGGATATTTGCTGCTGTGGGAATGGAGGGAACGGCTGCTGGGGGTATTGAGGCTGCTGAGGCTGCTGGGGGTATTGAGGCTGTTGAGGCTGCTGAGGGTATTGAGGCTGCTGAGGCTGCTGAGGGTATTGAGGCTGCTGGGGCTGCTGCGGGACCTGCTGTCCATTGCGGCGGTAGGTCATGGCGTTCCAGTGATTGGGGTCCATACCGTTGAAAGTTATGACCAAAAGGCCGGAGTCCGGGTCGCAGGCGGTGAAGAGCAGGTCGGAACCGCCATTTGACATCGTGACGGATACACGGTTATCTGAAAGGGTGTAGGTCCCTACGGTCTGGCCATTGAAACTGAGCTGGCCGTTCTGAAAGGTCAGACTGCTGCCGTCGTCACCTTGCCACGTGCCATCAAGGTAGCCGGTGGGGAACCAGTCAGCCGTCAGGGGATATAGAAGACGAAGATTGCCTGATTGGGAACTCACCAGCCGCCAGATGTAGCGATTTCCCTGCGGAACCATGACGGCAAAATCCGTCATGGGGGCCTCGCTGGGGTCATCTGCGTAGGCCGTGGTCAGTGTTGGAATATTGGCCTGGACATCGAGCGATACCTGAATCCGGGTCGAGTCCCCGCCGGCGATGTTCATAGATCCTGAGCCGTCCTGCCCGATTTCCATGACAATACTGGTGGGGGCAAGAATATTTTCACCTCCTGCCCGGGAGGGGATAGCTTTGAGATGAGCGTAACGTCCTGAGAGACGAGACGATCCCTGCTGACGGGTGATGTCAATGAAGGGAGTGATCATGGATTCTACGCTGTCGTCCTCCGCCCGGATCTCCGTCCCTCCAGACAACAGGAAAACATCCGATAAATTCGGGTCCGCTGCAAATGCTGATGTACACACCAGAAAAAGGATCAGGAGCAAAAAAAATCTTCTCATAACTTTCTGCCTCCACACTATAAAATATTCAAAAAAACGATATAGGTAAGTATAAGACAGGAACAATAAATTTACAATAAAGGTGTATCATTAACAGCGTAGTTGGAATTTGGGGAGGGGCTCTTGTTGATTTTTTCGTTTTCTTTAAGGGATGCCAGACGGAGATTAACAGTTTTTACGTGTACTGTGATTTTGCTGGCCGTCATGGGAGGGGTTGCCTGTTCCTCGCCGCGGACGCGCCAACGCTCAAGACTGCAAGACAACTATGATGTTGTTGTCGCCGGGGGCGGCATAGGGGGAATCGCCGCAGCCATTCAGGCGGCACGTCTTGGTGTCAGCGTGCTCGTTGTGGAGCCAAGCAGCTGGATCGGAGGTCAGGCCACGGCGGCCGGTGTTTCCACAATGGATGACATGAGCCGTATCAAGAGCGGTCTTTATCTGGAGTTTTTCTCGCGCATCAAAAAATATTATGAGGCGCGCGGCAAGTCAGTCGGTACCTGCTATTGGGACAGCCGCAGCGTTGCCTTTGAGCCGCATATCGGCTTAGAGGCTCTTGTTGCAATGGTTAATGAGGCGAGGGCGCGGGGAAAGAACACTCTGGACATCCTCTGTAATTCTGCCGTCACGGCCGTTCAAAAGGAGGGCAAACAGGTTCGAGGCGTTACAGTCAAGTCCCCCAAAGGAACGTTTAAGACCGCCTGCAAGGTTCTTATCGACGCGACGGAATATGGCGACATACTGCCGCTGGCCAAGACAGCCTACCGAGCCGGAAACTCCGTCTCCCCATTTATCAAGCCTGATGCTATGATTCAAAATATCACATGGGTTGCAATTATCCGAAAATACCCCGGTGGAGTGCCCTCGCACCTGCGGCCTGTTATGCCTCTTCCCGGTTATGATCTGGCAAAGCGGAACTACGAGAGCTACGTCACGCGGGACGGTGAGGACTTCCGATTCGTCTACCCTGTTAAAATCCCTGTTAACTTTATCTCTCACAATGCCTACCGCGGGCTTCCTGATTCATCAACTCCATGGGGATACGATGCCAGCCGCGAGAACTGGCCCCACATCACCAAGACAGGCGTTAATTGGGGTAACGACTATCCCGGAACTTACGGCTGGGAAGGGCGGCGCGGGCTTCCCGTAGCCTATCTTGAAGATCCAGCGCTACGGCTTCAGGTGGAACGGGATGCTCTGATCAAGACACTTCACTTCATCTACTATCTGCAAAACGAGCTGGGTGAGAACTGGTCAGTGGCGGATGATGAATATCAGGACACGCTCCCTGCGGCGGCAGCAGGTCTCCCGATAGAGTGGCTGGAGATTGTCCGGCATATGCCTCCTATTCCCTATGTCCGCGAATCACGTCGCGCCGTTGGGGATTATACGCTGACATCCGCAGAGTTGCTTAAGAACTCCCTGAGCTATCGCGATGGACAGACCAGCCACGAGTTCTTCGATGCCATTGCCATTGGTGGGTATATTCTCGACCTGCATGGAGCGAACACGGACGCGGACATGGAATGGCAGGTTGAGGAGAGAGCGGCTTCCGCCCAGATTAACCGGCCAAGAGGCCCTTTTCAGGTGCCTATGCGCGTCCTCATCCCCAAGGATACGGAGGGGCTTCTCGCTGCGGAGAAAAATATCTCCGTGTCGCGGCTTTCAGCCGGAGCTTTGCGCCTTCAGCCAATCTGTATGATGACAGGCCAGGCTGCTGGAGCATTGGCAGCCCTTTCTGTCCGGGAAGGGCTGCGGCTTCGCGATGTCCCTCCTGTTCGTGTACAATGGGCACTTCTCAATGCCGGGGTTGTCCTTTCACTGTGCAATTACTCAGATGTGCCCCCCGGGCACCCCGCCCATAAAAGCATCCAGATATCCAACCTCTACGGGCTGATTACCCCGCAGAAATTTCCCCATGCGCCGTCCTACAATATCACCGACCTCGACGACCCGGTTCTGGCAATGGCGGTCATCAAGGGGGATGACAAAGGACTGTTCGGACCCAATGGCTTGGTCACAAGGCGGGATGCTGCTGAAATGATTGGGAGGGCGTGTGCCGCACTGGGCCTGTCTGGCCCGGAATTATCCAGGGATAAGCCGGATGTGTTTATCTCACGCGGTGACCTTGCCCAATGGCTGTGCAGCGCTTTTTCTCTGGACAATGCCACCCCGCCCCAGAGAAGCCGTTCCCCCTTCCGTGCGTCAAAGAACCGCAACACCCCGGCGGTAGATGTGCTGGGTCCCTTGGGGGTGCTGGAAGTTTACAGGAAGGACCCGGATTTTCATTTCAGCCGTCCTGTCACCCGTGCGGAGGCCGCTGATATGCTGGTACGGGCTATGGTTGTCAGTCCCGTTCCAGCCAGTTAGGAGGAAGACTTTTGCAGACCTTTACACTTTCAAACGGCCTTCAGGTTCCAGCTATCGGTTTTGGAACCTACAAAGCGGTACAGGGAGAGGATATAGCGGTTATCCGTATGGCTATTGATGCCGGTTATCGTTATTTTGATACCGCCTCCTTTTATGGCACAGAGTCCTTCATTGGAGAAGCCATTCGTCAAAGCAGCATTCCGCGTCAGGAGTTCTTCATTGCCTCCAAACTCTGGAAGACGGAGATGGGCTACAAGGAGACCAGGGCGGCCTTTCAGAGAACGCTTGAAGCGCTGAGGACAGATTATCTGGATGTCTACATGATTCATTGGCCTCTTCCCACAGTGAATTGCTCCGATTGGAAGGAACTGGACCATGAGACCTGGCGTGCGATGGAAGAACTCTGTCAGGAGGGAAAGATACGCGCTCTTGGGGTCAGCAACTTCCTTCCTCACCATTTGGATAACATCATTCAGCGGGGGACGGTTATGCCCGTGGTTGCGCAGCTGGAGTTTCACCCAGGATACACACAGGGGACTGCTGTGCGCTACTGTCAGGATCATAACATCCGGGTGCAGGCCTGGAGCCCCATCGGCCGGGGCAGGGTGCTCACCGATCCCCTGATTATGGAGTTGGCTGAAAAATATGGGGCAACTCCGGCGCAGATTTGTCTGCGTTTCGCACTTCAGGAGGGTGTGATGCCGTTGCCCAAGGCTTCGTCTTCAGAGCGAATGCGTGAGAATATGGATTGTCTTTTCTTCTGTATAGAAAAAGAGGACCTTTGGCGGCTTGAGACCATGCCGCCGGTGGGCTGGTCAGGGGAACATCCGGACCGTGAGAGGTATTTTCCCTCTTGACGCGAAGCGTCGAGCCCCGTTATACTGCCATGCTAGGAAGTCAGCGTCCGTCTAATGTCGCGGCCGCCAAGTCAGGGCGCCCTGGCGCTAAAATGAGGCGAGATAATAATGAAGAAAATTACCATAGCAGTGGACGCAATGGGAGGAGATAACGCTCCGCACGCAATATGTATGGGGGCCGCTGAAGCCTGCCGGACCTTTCCAGACATAGAGATTATTCTGACAGGGGATGAAAATAAGATTCACGCCATCCTGGAACCTGTTCCTCCGGAGGTTCGGTCACGGATACGGGTGGTTCATGCCTCAGAGGTTATTGGGATGGACGAACATCCTGTTGTGGCTATCCGGAAAAAACATCACTCCAGCATGAAGCTGGCGATGGAAATGGTGAGGAGCGGGGAAGCCCAGGGTTTTATATCCGCAGGCAATACCGGTGCCATTGTTGCAGGCGGAGTCCTTATCGTGGGACGTCTGCCCGGCATTGACCGGCCGGCTCTGGGTACGGCTCTTCCAACTATTGAGCGTCCTTCCTTTATGTTGGACATGGGAGCAACTGTCCGGTGCAAACCAGAAAATTTATACCAGTTTGCGCTGATGGGCAGTGTTTACTCCCGGAAGATCCTGAAGGTCACAGATCCTGAGGTGACACTTCTTTCCAACGGGACGGAGGAGATTAAGGGCGACGAGTGCGTGGCCGGGGCGCGGGACCTGCTGATGAAGAGTGCGCTGAACTTCAAGGGCTACACTGAGGGCAACGATATCGTGTGGGGCCGGTCGGACGTGATTGTGTGTGACGGCTTCACAGGCAACGTAGCTCTGAAGCTGGCTGAGGGCATTATGCATGGGCTTAAGTCCCTGCTGACGGATGAGGTGAAGAAGTCTCTGCTGGCCAAGGCGGGAATGCTCTTCATGGCCCCGACGGTGAAGTTGCTGTGGACACGCTTTAACTATGAGAAGTATGGCGGCGCGCCGCTTCTCGGAGTCAGGGGGGCAGTCCTCAAGGCTCATGGCCGTTCAAAGGAGCCCGCTATCCTGAGCGCAATCTCCGCAGCCAGGAACTTCATTGAGGAAGACGGCGTGGAAATGATACAGGCGGAATTGGACACGAGCCCAACACATATGGCGTAGGGCTTTTGTTTGAGGGCATAAAGGCATTGGGTGAGGTGGATTATGATTAAGAATAACCGAGTGTGCAAGTTGCTGGGGACAGAATACCCCATTCTTCAGGGCGGGATGGCCTGGGTGGCCAATGCGCCTTTAGCCGCGGCTGTGAGCAACGGCGGTGGGGTGGGGATCATTGCAGCGGCCGCCATGCCGGCCGAGTTGCTTGAGCAGGAAATACTGAAGGCAAAGTCTCTGACGAACAAGCCGTTTGGGCTCAACATCATGCTGATGTCTCCCACGGCTCAGGACGCTATGGAGATGGCCGCCAAGCACCGTGTCCCCATTGTCACTACAGGGGCAGGGAGTCCAGGCAAGGTGCTGGAAAGACTGAAGCCTCTGGGGACTATTGTCATCCCGGTGGTGGCGTCTGTCACTCAGGCGCGCCGTGTGGAGAAACAGGGCGCGGATGCCGTTGTCGCTGAAGGAATGGAGGCTGGCGGACACATCGGGGAGCTCACATCGATGGTCCTGACGCCTCAGATTGCTGATGCAGTCAAAATACCGGTTATCACCGCAGGAGGCATTGCAGACGGGCGTGGTGTGGCCGCGGCTTTTGCCCTCGGCGCTGAGGGCGTTCAGGTTGGGACACGTTTCATCTGCTGTGAGGAATGCACTGTTCACCCGAACTACAAGCAGGCCGTTCTTGATGCGCGTGACCGCAGCACAGCGGTCACAGGCCAGAGCCTGGGACATCCGGTACGTTGCCTTCGCAACAAACTGACGGCGGAGTTTGAACGTCTGGAGGCAGAGGGCGCTCCCGCATCGGAAATCGAGGCACTGGGGACGGGTAAGCTCAGGGCTGCGGTGGTCAACGGCGACGTGGACTGGGGTTCGCTCATGTCTGGTCAAAGCGCCGCAATGGTGCATAAAATTCAGCCGGCCCGTGAGATTATCGAGGACCTGTTTAGCGGTGGACGCGAGGTTCTGAGAAAAATAACCGGGGCCTGTGACGAGGCATAACAGAATTATTCAGGAGGTATTCGTTTGAAATACGCATTATGTTTCCCCGGTCAGGGGGCCCAGCAGGTGGGGATGGGCAAGGAGCTTTTCGATGCCTTCCCCTCGGCGAAGACTGTCTTTGAGGAGGCAGATGACGCGCTGTCCTCACACCTGACAGAGTTGATATTCAACGGGCCGGAAAAGGAATTGACCCTGACGGCCAATGCCCAGCCCGCCATTATGACAGTGAGCATTGCTGCGCTGCGGGCCCTTCAGAACGATATGGGTATGTCCCTGGCTCCGGCTTTTACAGCGGGGCACAGCTTAGGTGAGTATACGGCGCTGGTGGCGGCGGGGACGTTGTCCTTCCGGGACGCGGTGCGGCTTGTCAATAAGCGGGGGCAGTGGATGCAGGAAGCCGCCCCGGAGGGCGTTGGGGCCATGGCTGCGATTCTGGGGCTTGGTGCAGATGATGTCCGGGCCGTGTGCGCAGAGGCTGCACCGGGCGGCGAGTGCCAGGCAGCTAACTTCAACTCTCCCGGGCAGGTGGTCATCTCCGGTGTTGCAGAATGCGTTGACAAGGCATCGGAGTTGGCGAAAGCAAAGGGGGCTCGCAAGGCTTTGCGGCTCAACGTCAGTGCTCCATTCCACAGTCGTCTGATGCTCCCTGCGGCAGAGAAACTGAAGGCTGAGTTTGAAAAATGCAAGTGGTCTGACCCCAAATGGCCTGTTGTCGCCAATGTGAGCGCAAAACCTGTCACAGCAGCAGACGCTATTCGTGCTTCCCTCTATGAGCAGACCTTTAGTCCTGTCCTTTGGGAAGACTCCGTGGTTTATATGGCAGACAACGGGGTGGATACGTTCCTGGAGCTCGGCCCAGGTGAGGTGCTGTGTGGATTGATTAAACGCTGCCGTAAGGGGCTGAACCAGAAAGCGGCCGGGACGCCCCAGACCCTTGAAGCCATGGCGGAACTGATGAGGGAGGCTCAATAATGGCGGACTCAGCGAGAGAGCCCCGTCTGGCTCTGGTGACGGGAGGAGCGCGGGGAATAGGCCGGGCTGTCGCCCTTGAGCTGGCCCGCGGCGGGTACAATGTAGCGGTGAACTTCCGCAGCAGCGCGGAAGCAGCGGCAGCTCTGGTGAAGGAACTGGAGTCATTGGGGGTCCGTGCGGGGGCCTTTCAGGCTGACGTATCAAATCGTGAGCAGGTTGAGGTGCTCTTCAAAAGGATTCGGGAAGCGCTGGGGCCCGTCGGAGTTTTGGTGAACAATGCCGGGATTACCCATGATACCTTGCTTATGCGCATGAAGGCGGAGGATTGGGATGCAGTTCTATCCGCCAACCTGAGCTCGGCTTTTTACTGCACGAAAGAAGCCGTTCGCGATATGGCCAGGGCTAAGTGGGGACGTATTGTGACCATCTCCTCAGTCGTGGGAATCACGGGCAATGCCGGCCAGGCAAACTACGCTGCGTCGAAAGCCGGACTGATTGGGTTCACAAAGTCTGTTGCGCGGGAGTACGCTGCGCGTGGGATTACCGCCAACGCAGTAGCTCCCGGGTTCATTGACACGAGCATGACGGAGGTTCTGAAGGACGATGTGAAGGCAGCCATCTCTGCTCAGATTCCCGAGGGGCATATAGGAACCCCTGAGGATGTTGCGCGTGCCGTCGCTTTTTTTGCCCATTCAGGAAGTGCTTATATCACGGGACAGGTTTTGGCAGTTGACGGCGGCCTGACTATGTGTTAATTATACTGAGATGTTAGTAACCGCGGAGGGAGGTGAACGGGATGAAGAAGGAAGAAGTGCTTGCCAGGCTGAAGGAAATCATTACTGACCGCCTGGACGTGGAGGAGGATCAGATTGTTCCCGAGGCAACGTTTGTTGAGGACCTTGGGGCGGACTCTCTGGACATTGTGGAGCTGATCATGGGGATCGAGGAGGAGTTTGATATCGAGATCCCCGACGAGGACGCTGAGAAGCTGACGTCGGTCGGTGAGGCGATGAACTACACACTGAGCAAAATCGGGGTCGAGGAATAACATTTTGGCCCCACTTGGGGGAAGGATGGGGATAAGACCTTCCCCCTTGTTTAAGGATTACACGTGCGGTCTTCTTTCTTTACAGGCTGCGCTGAATATAGATTTAGGAGTGATTAAACTTGACGGAAAAGAGGAGAGTTGTTGTTACGGGGCTGGGACCCGTAAGCCCCATCGCCTTTGGCCGCGAGGATTACTGGAAGGCCCTGCGCGATGGAAAGAACGGCATCGGCCCAATCACTACGTTTGAATTGGGGGACTGCCCCGTGACGTTTGGTGCGGAGATTAAGGATTTTGACCCCACCCGCTGGATGCCTGGCAAGGAAGCAAAACGCTCTGACCGCGCCATTCAATTTGCCGTTGCGGCGGCAAAAATGGCCGTGGAGGACTCGAAAATCGACATAACGGCCATAGATCCCTATCGTCTGGGCGTTTACATTGGTACGGGGCAGGGGGGGATTGAGACCTCCTTCAATAATTTCAAGACGATGATAGAAAAAGGCTCCCGGCGTGTGAGCCCATATTTCATCCCCATGATGATCAGCAATATGTCCACAGCCTACGTTGCTATCGTGCTGGGGGCAAAGGGGCCGAACCTCTGCGTCGTTACAGCCTGTGCCACCTCGCTGCACAGCATGGGCGAAGCGTATCATACTATCGTGAGGGATGATGCGGATGTCATTATCGCGGGGGGAACGGAGGCCGCGCTGCGGACTATCAGTATCGCAGGATTTGCCTCGATGAAGGCCCTATCCACTCGTATGGACTCTCCCGAGACGGCCAGCCGCCCCTTTGACAAGGACCGCGATGGATTTGTCATGGGGGAGGGAGCTGGGGTAGTTGTGCTTGAGGAGCTAAACCATGCTCTGGCCCGCGGAGCGCATATCTACGGAGAGTTTGTCGGGTATGGAACTTCCTGTGACGCGGGGCACATCACCGCACCGGATCCGGAAGCTAAAGGGG
This sequence comes from Fretibacterium sp., assembly GCA_024695065.1. Lineage (GTDB taxonomy): Bacteria > Synergistota > Synergistia > Synergistales > Aminobacteriaceae > JAFUYV01. Next base: position 23,094 of record JAILIX010000026.1, read on the forward strand.
CATCTTTCGCGACGAGGAAAGCCATGAAGATGGCAGGCTGGGTACCTGAGCAGGTGGACTACATCAACGCCCATGGCACCTCTACAGGGCTGAATGACAAGATGGAGTCTCATATGATCAACGATGTCTTTGGTGACCACACCAAGGATATTGTCGTGACTTCCACAAAGTCGATGATTGGGCACTGTCTGGGGGCTGCCGGCGGACTGGAAGTCATCGCGTCCCTTCAGGCTATTGAGGAGAACTATATTCATCCCACACTCAACTACACAACCCCGGATCCCGAGTGCGGTATTCTCAACATAGCCACGGGCAGCGGCGTTGAAAAGAAGGTTGACCGGCTTCTCGTGAACAGCTTCGGTTTTGGCGGGCATAATGGTGTCCTCGCTTTCCAGCGTTATATGTAGCGCAGTCCTCTCTCCACAGGAGAAGGCGCGCATTAAAGCCCGCGATTTGGACGCTTTTCAGGACGTGTTGGGCTATCATTTCAACGACAGAGGGCTTCTTGAAGAGGCCCTCTGCCATTCTTCTTTTGCTAATGAGCATGGGCTGTCTGTCAATAACGAGAGGCTGGAGTTTCTTGGGGACTCCGTACTCGGCTTTATTATCGCCAGCACCCTCTACAAAACATATCCGGACGCACCAGAGGGCGAGCTCACGCGCATGCGTGCGGAACTCGTCTGTGGAGCCTCCCTGACCCGGAAGGCGAAGATTTTGGGGGTTCCAGGTCTGCTCCTGCATGGTAATTCTATGAGGGATGGGGCCCTTCCTTCGTCGATATGTGAGGATGCTATGGAGGCACTGCTGGGGGCTGTCTTCCTTGACGGTGGAGTTTCTGCAGCAGAGCAGGTAATCCGGGGGATGTTCCTCCGGGATGTCGAAACGCATGCGGCCGTCCTCGATCCAAAATCCAAGCTCCAGATATGGCTCCAGGCCCGGGAACTCCCCCTCCCACGCTATGAGCTGGCCGGCGTCAAAGGACCCTCTCATGCCCCTGTCTTTGAAGCCCGGGTGCGGGCAAACGGATTTGAGCGCACAGCCACCGGATCAACCCGCAAGGGAGCTGAGTCTGCCGCAGCGTCGCTGCTCCTTGAGTTTCTCAGGAAAGAGAAGGCGGAATGAGACACAGGTCCAGCTTAATCTTTCTGACTGTTCTTGTCTGCCTTCTTATCAGTCCCTGTCTGGCCAGGGCGGAGGTCTTATCCGTAACAGTAACCCATCCCTGGCTTGCCTTGATCGCTTCGTTTATCGGCGGTTCCAACGTCGAGGTCGCCTCACTTCAGGAATGGAACGCCGAGGGCGAGCTTGTGCGGCCCAGTGCGAAAACGCTCCGCTCTCTCCCCGCAGATGCGCATATCATTGCGCTTGACTCTAAAGACACGGCAGATGCAGGATTGAAGAAGGAAGGATTTCCCAACCTTCGCTGCCTGTATAATCCATTCCCCATCGCGGCCTCCGCTCTGGATGCTTCCCTGTCTGATCCTTCCATACTGCCTTTTGTCGCCCAGAGACTTTTGACGGTCCTTTCAGCTTGGGATTCCTCAAACTATCCCTATTATCAGCGTCGGCTGGCGGAGTTCCAGGCACGTCTTTCCAGCTCAGTCCTCGCCGGACAGCAGGTTCTGCGGGGCATGGCCGTCTTTGACCTGAGCGGATCCAGCAGCGCGCTGCTGCAGGCGGCATGCTGCAAGATTGAGCGCCCCGGAGCGGACCGTCTTGCGGAGTGGTCAAAGAATCTCACCGCATTTCGGGAATTCCTCAGTTTAAAACGCGAGGAAGGTGTGATGATCGTGGCTGACGGTTCAACGCCTCGTCCCCTTCGTCGTGCATTGGCAGGACAGGCCGGGGTCTTTTTTCTTCAGCGTCCTCCTCTTGGACAGGATTATCCAACGTTCCTGCATGATCAGTACATCTCGCTGTGGCAAAGTTTGACTTTGAAGAAGCCCTCATCCGCGGGAACAAAGCGCCGCTAGACTGAAATTCGCTGTTTTGTCTGGAGTGGATATACCCCTACTTTATCTTGACTGAGGCCGCCCTTCGTTTACACTGAACGAAGAAGATGGAATTGATGAGAATGCCGAATACCGTTGCGGTTGGAGCAGCCAGACCAATCATCGTCAAAGAGGCGTCTGGCTGAATGCTCATGAACCAGGAAACGGGGAGACGAACAAGAAATGTCTGAGCTATACCCTGCATCATCACAAAAGCAGTTTGGGCGTGCCCATTAAAGTAGCCCATGAAACTGAATAGAATACTTGTCACAACCGCTTCGGATGAGAATCCGCGCATATACTCCCAGGCCCTTGCAATAACCGCCGAATCGTTCGAGAAGAAAGAAGCCAGAACACTGCCGTGGAAGAATGACAACAGTGCAATAAATACCCCAATCGTACAGCCAATTCCCATGCCGGTAAACATGGCCTGCGTTGCGCGATCCTCCCGGCCTGCCCCTACGTTCTGAGACACGAAAGAGGCCATGGACTGCATCAGAGAGCTTGGAACCAGCATAATGAATGCTCCGATTTTGCTTGCCACGCCGTAGCCGGAGGAGGCATCGAGCCCAAGATTGTTGATGAAGGCGCAGAGTGCCAGAAAGGAAAAATCCGTAAGGATACCCTGAAAGCTGATGGGGGCCCCTATGCGAACAAACTTCTTGACCTCGCTGTTGAGTGAAAAATCGTTTTTTTTGATTGTGAATGGAAGCTTTTTCTTCCTAATGATGAGAAGGGAGAGCACAACGCTGACAGCCTGAGCCAGAATGGTTGCGAGTGCTGCCCCTGCTACGTTCATGTGAAAGACTGCGACAAAAAGCAAATCTCCCAGAATGTTTACCACACAGGCGATGGCAACAAAGACAAGCGGCATCACAGAATCTCCCAGTCCTCGGAAGATGCCGCTGATGACGTTGTAAGCGATGACGAAGAAGATTCCGCCACCACAGATACGGATGTAAGTTACGGTGAGGTCAAGGGCTTCTTCCGGGGCCTTCATAAGAATGGCCAGCGGGCGGGCAAAGACAGGCAGGAGGACAGTCAGCACCAGAGATACAATAGAAAAAAAACATACCGTACCTCCCACTAGTTTTCCTATGCGTTCAGCGTGCTGTTCTCCCAGATAGCGGGCAATCAGAACAGTAATGCCCATTGAGAGCCCGGATATAGCAAAGATAACAAGGTTGACAATATTCCCGCCGGTGGAGACTCCAGAGATGCCGGCTGTGGTGCCAAATTTGCCGACAATCATAATGTCCACAGCTCCATACATGGCCTGGAGGATAAGAGCCCCGAGAATGGGGAGCATAAATTGTACTAATTTTTGGGGGATATTTCCTGTTGTGAAATCGTTCTTTTTGTTGAATTTTGACGTCATATCTGCAGTCCTTTCAAAAGCTTGTATTACAAAGCTTACATATATCGGTCATTATATCATGTTATAATTTTAATAGTTTCTTCATAGGAAAGGGAATATCAGAATCATGAAAAAACAAAGTGCTTTTTGTCTGTCATGGAAATATCTGCTGCTCGCCAATGACTGAGTTTATGCTGAAGGATATGGTGCGGAGGAATGGCTGTGAGGCGCAATTTGTTATGGCTCCGTTAGCGGTCATAACCGATGACATGCTGGGAACGGTCCCTGAATACTAAGTCCGGCTTCTGTTGTCCTTCTCCGGGGAAAAAGGTCCGTGCCCTATCTCTGGTACACAAGGGATTTTGTGTCAGCTTGCCGGGATATTGTCTTGGGGGACGAGGCTCTTCTGAAAAAGATACGGAACACAAGCTTTTAACCTCTGCTGTCGGAAGCATCGTAAGGTTATTTATGTAAGAGGAGGCTTTTTATGTTGGAGATTTTGGAGACTATCGAGTCGACGTTTCAGCTTGTGGTCCAATATGGCATTTTGTTGATGGAGTGTGTTGGTGTTATTATCCTTTTGATAACAACGGTAAAAAGCATCTGGGGATGTCTGCTTCGTGATCCTCATGTGCGGCTTACGCTGGCAAAGGGGATTGCTCTGGCATTAGAGTTTAAACTTGGGGGAGAGGTGCTTCGGACAGTCATTGTTCGGGAATGGAGCGAGTTGGCCATTTTAGGAGCGATTATTCTGCTTCGCGGAGCGCTGACCTTCCTTATTCACTGGGAAATAAAGAATGAGGAAGCTAACCTTGGATAAATAAAGTGAAGAAATCTTACTAAAAATTTCAAAGTTGTTGTGAATGATGTGAATAGACTGAAACGCCTGAGAAAACCTAATCCGATGTCCGTGACCGGTTGGTGGACGGACTTCTAATGATATAATAACCCGCGTAGGGGCTCCAGGACCTCAATGTCATGGTACAGAACATGAGGGGATGAAAGAAATCGTTTCCCGTGAAACAGACGAATACTACATGAAAAGGGCTCTTTCTCTGGCTGCTCGTGGCATGGGGACAACATCACCCAATCCAATGGTAGGGTGCGTCCTTGTCCGGGATAGCCGTATTATTGGCGAAGGCTATCACCAACGTTGCGGCGGGGATCATGCGGAGATAAAGGCACTGAAGGATGCGTCAAGCCGCGGTGAGGATGTGCAGGGTGCGACGGCCTATGTTACTCTGGAACCCTGTTGCCATTTTGGCCGGACCCCCCCCTGCGCCCAGAGGCTCGTGGAGGAGGGAATCACCCGCGTCGTGGCCGCTACGTCAGACCCTAACCCCAAGGTGAAGGGCGGGGGGCTGGCTGTGTTGCGTGAAGCTGGGATAGAAGTTTCTTTTCCATGTCTGGAGGCAGAGGCCCGATGGCTTAACAGGGGCTTTATTCGTGTGCAGATGCTTGGCCGGCCCTGGGTCACGCTCAAGGCCGCTGTGAGTCTGGACGGGCGTATGGCTCTTTCAAACGGTGAGAGTAAATGGATTACGGGGCCGGAGGCACGGACGGAGGCCCATCAGCTGCGCGCCTCGCATGACGCTGTTCTGGTGGGAGTGGGGACAGTACTGAAGGACAACCCGGAACTTACCGTTCGCCATGTCGATGGAAGATCCCCCCGGCGGGTGATTCTTGATTCATATCTTCGAACCCCGCCGGATGTGAAGGCCGTTACGGGGGAGGGGGGCTGCCTGATATTGACGGTCTCCAGGGATGAGGAGAAAATCAGTTCTTTGCAGTCTGCCGGGGCCACAGTGATTTGTTTGCCTGCGGATCGGGAAGGCCATGTGGACTTAAGCGCGGCCATGTCCTGTTTAGCCCAGGAGGGGATTCTGTCACTGATGGTTGAGGGCGGTCCCCGAGTGCTGACAGCGTTTATGAAGAAAGGGCTGTGCGACTGGCTATCACTTTTTGTGGCACCGAAAGTGATGGGAGAGGGCTCAGGTCTGGGAATGGGAATGTATTTTACCTCTGTGGCGGAGGCCCTGACGTTGAAGAACCTTCAGTCCCGCAGCATAGGCAGTGACTTACTGATAGAGGGGAGATTCGCATGTTCACCGGACTTGTAGAAACCGTAGGGACAGTGCGCGCCCTTCATCGAACCGGGGCGATATATCGCCTCTCCATTGAAGCTCCAAAGATTGCTTCTGAACTTGTCCCTGGACAGTCCGTTTCAGTGAGCGGCGCATGCCTGACGGTTACGAACTGCGGTGGAGATATGTTCGACGTGGATATGATGCCGGAAACTCTGAGCCGCACCTGGTTTGGTGACAGAGGTTTAACCCCTGGGACACAGGTTAATCTGGAACGTGCCATGCGCTTGGGAGATCGCCTTGACGGACACATCGTGCTGGGTCATGTGGATGGAAAAGCAAAACTGTCAGAGCTGCGAGGTAATGAGCAGACCCGTGAGGCTCTCTTCTCCGTTTCGAGGGATTTGCTGCGGGGAGTTGTGCCCAAGGGCTCCGTTGCTTTAGATGGCGTCAGCCTGACAGTTATTTATGTTGCTGAAACAACTTTCCTTGTCGGGCTAATTCCCACAACACTTTCTTCCTGCACGCTGGGAGGACTAAAGCCGGGTATGAGTGTAAATCTGGAGACGGACATTTTGGGCAAGTATGTTGAGCGCCTGATGGGATATCCCACAGCCAAAGTGGGGTTCCCTACCGAAGAGGAGCTGAGAAGACTTGGGTACTGAGAGCAGATGCAACTGTGAAGGGTATTGTTGCCATCATAATGAAAAGCCCCTGGATGAGATGAGGATTGAAAAGTTGGTGGGGAAACGAGTCGAGAGAAAACTAGAAGTTGATATTCCTACAGAATATGGTGTGTTCCATGTCTATGCCTATCGCAGCAATATGCAGGATGACGATGCACACACACACCTCGCCCTTGTAATGGGGGATATTTCAGGTGATAGTTCGGTCCTTGTGCGCGTCCACAGCGAGTGTTTTACAGGTGACGTTTTAGGCTCCCTTCGCTGTGACTGTGGTCCACAGCTTCATGCGGCGATGGCTCGCATCGCAGAAGAAGGCCGTGGGGTTCTGCTCTATATGCGTCAGGAAGGACGCGGAATTGGTTTGCTCAACAAACTTCGGGCCTACAAGCTTCAGGATGAAGGGCTGGACACAGTGGATGCCAATGTTGCGTTGGGTTTCCCAGCTGATTTGCGGGAATATGGCACAGGGGCGCAGATTTTGATGGACCTTGGACTGAAGCGTATCCGCCTGATGACCAATAATCCACGAAAGATTGTGGGGTTGGAAGATTACGGAATTGAGATTGTGGATCGTGTGCCGCTTTTGATCAAGCCCAACCGCTATAACGAACGTTACATGAACACGAAGGAAGAACGAATGGGGCATCTGCTCCATCAATAATTTAAAGGCTCAAAAAAGAGGTGTATTGAATGCGTACAGTTGAGGGAAAATTAATAGGGACGGGGTTATCGGTTGCTATCGTTGTCTCCCGCTTCAACGAACTGGTCTCCAGCAAATTGCTGGAGGGAGCGAAGGATACGTTGCTTCGACATGATGTGTCCCACAACGCCATTGAGGTTTATTGGGTTCCAGGTGCCTGGGAGCTGCCTTTGATTTGCAAAGAGCTGGCCCTCTCCGGAAAGTACGATGCGATTATTGCGCTGGGTGCCGTTATAAGAGGTGATACACCACATTTTGATATGGTGGCTAACGAGATGTCCAAGGGACTTGCCCAGGTGGGGCTGGAGGCACGGACCCCTGTGTTGTTCGGAGTATTGACCTGCGACACACTGGAACAGGCTCTCATCCGTGCGGGCAGCAAGGCAGGCAATAAAGGTTCGGACTGCGCCAGCGGCGCTATCGAGATGGCAAACCTGCTGCGAAACATCCGTATGCGCACGAATAACGGCGGGGAGGGGACTTATAATGCTTGATCTTCGCTGGATACTTTCCCATCGCGAGGAGATGGAGGCATGTCTGAAGAATCGCCATCACGAATTTGACCTGAACGTTCTGGCTTCTCTGGACGAGGAGAGACGGAAGATTATTGGCCAGACTGAGGAACTGAAAGCCCGTCGCAATGAGGGATCCCGCAAAGTGGGAGCTGCGAAAAAATCGGGGGAGGATGCCACGGCCCTCATGGAAGGTATCCGCCGCATGGGGGACGAGATTAAGGGGCTGGACAGCAGGTTGGCGGAGATAGAGGAGGCTCTCCGCAGTCACCTTATGACTATTCCTAACCGCCTGAGCGAGACGACACCTATAGGATCTGACGAGAACGACAACCCGGTCATACGTACGTGGGGTAAACCCGCAGAGTTTACTTTTGAGCCGAAACCCCACTGGGATATCGCCGAGGCGCTGGGGATTATGGACTTTGAGAAGGGTGTGATGCTGGCTCAGAGCCGTTTCACCGTTCTGAAGGGACTTGGTGCGCGTATGGAACGGGCACTGATCTCCTTTATGCTGGATCTTCACACGAAAAAACACGGATACACGGAGGTAGAGCCTCCGTTCATGGTGCGTTCAGCTATCCTTGAGGGGACAGGTCAGCTCCCGAAGTTTGCCGATGATCTTTATAAAATTGAGAATGAGGATTTGTGGCTCATCCCCACGGCGGAGGTCCCCCTGACAAATATTCAGCGTGAGACAATTTTAGAGGAGTCTGCTTTACCGTTCTGCTACACGGCCTACACTCCCTGCTTCCGGCGGGAGGCCGGGTCAGCGGGACGTGATGTCCGCGGGCTGATGCGGCAGCATCAGTTTGATAAGGTGGAGATGGTCAAAATCTGCACGCCGGAGACGAGCTACAACGAACTGGAAAGCCTTACTGCCAACGCCGAGGAGGTGCTTCAGCTTCTGGAGTTGCCTTATCACGTTGTTAACCTCTGCTCCGGGGACATTGGTTTTGGATCCGCCAAAACCTACGATCTCGAGGTGTGGCTGCCGTCGCAGAAGAGATACCGTGAAATCAGCTCTTGCAGCAACTGCGAGGATTTCCAGGCCCGGCGCATGGGGTTGCGTTACCGGCCGGCGGACGGTGGGAAGGTTCGCTTTGCCCACACCCTCAATGGGTCCGGCATTGCTGTTGGTCGAACTCTTATCGCAGTCATTGAGAATTACCAGCGCGAAGATGGATCTGTCGCCATCCCCAAGGTACTTGTCCCTTATATGGATGGACTCACAGAGATACGCAAAAGTTAGGAGAGAAGCCTGTTGCCCGGCTACGCGGCGATGATTATGGGCTGCTCCATTGCAGCCCTGATTTGTATTTTTGTTCAGTTCTGTGTGAAGCGGATTGTCCCGTTCCAGCAGTACAGTTACTTTCGTGATCTCCTTCTGGCTGGAAGCTGGCTCCTTTTGTCAATCTGGTTCGGCTCCATGCCTGCCCGAGTCCTGATGGGAGGAGCTCTTCTTGCAGGTGTAGTGGGTATGGCTGAGCGAGTCTCTCAAACCCAGACCCCGGGGTGGGGGATGGGCTGTTTGATTATCGCCGCTTTGTGTGCTTTTTTGGGGCCTGCAATCCAATTCATTCGTTTTCCTGATGGGGAGTATATTTACCTGACACCGGCTGTCTCTTTCATCCTGACGACGTTCTGGTTCTTTATCTTCCCTCTCCTTTTTCGGTATCTGGACAGCGTTCCCGGTCTGGTGGGGCACGTTCTGGCTGTGACCTTTGCCCTGATGCTTATGGCCTGTCTGCTGATGGGGGGGCTGTCCAATCCCTCTGATGGTGCCCTCATCGGCTCCGACGCTTTTTTCATGTCTTTCGCCGGGCTTGTACTTCTTGGAGCCTTTTGGAGCCGTTTTGGCAATGCCTACCGACAAGCTGGCCGGGCAATGTCTTCTCTGTGGGGCATCCTTGTCGCTGGAACAGCCGTCCTTGGAAATAGCAAAGGTATTGTCTTCAGCTCCGTTTTTTTCCTATCTCTGGGGCTCTTTGCCATTCCTATGCTGGAACTCTTCCTATGTTTGCTTGGCAGACTCTTTAAGGATGGGGCTCCTGGTAATACAAATACAGAGAGACTGTACCAACGTATGATCGCACGTGGCCTTGAGCATCCTGACGCCGTGCGTCTTGTGGCGGGGATTTGTGCACTGCTCAGTGTTTCTGTTGCCCTCCTGCAGTCTCCGCCGGTTTATGTATCCTGGATTTTCTGGGGACTCACTGGGATTTGCGCTATGGCTGTTGTTCTCCCCCTTCTCCGGCAACAAAAAAAATCTGCTATCCCTGATGACAAGCCGGTCCTGTGGGGAGTCCCTTTTGACAACGTTTCGATGAACTATGCGGTCTCACGGGCCAGGGGATTGTTGTCCAACCCTCTGAACGAGGGGGCCCAGCTTGTTGCCACTGTCAATGCTCTGGGCATGGAAAAATCCGTGCGGGATGAACACTATCGGCATATCCTGCAGCAAGCTTCCATGGTCCTTGCCGATGGAACAGGACTCCTGTGGGGTATGCGCCTTCTTGGGATGCCCATTCAGGAAAGGGTAGCCGGGATTGACTTCGCGGAGCAGATATGCCGCGCTGCCTCAGCTGAGGGTTGGCCCGTTTACTTTCTTGGGGCAAAAGGAGACACGGCTGCCTTATGTGCCTCCGCTCTGGCCGCACGTTATCCTGGGCTTGTCGTTGCAGGAGCGCGGGACGGTTACTTTGATATCACTGACGTAAGCATCCCGGATGCAGTTGTGGCGAGCAGGGCAAAGGTTCTTCTTGTCGCGATGGGGCTTCCCCGGCAGGAAAAATGGATTGCTATGCACAGGGAGCGTTTGGGGCCTCTTCTAGCTATTGGCGTTGGGGGAGCATTTGATGTCTTCTCCGGTCAACTCTCCCGGGCTCCTGCCTGGACGCAAAAAATTGGAATGGAGTGGCTTTACCGCCTTCTTCAGGAACCCAACCGCTGGAAGGAAGATCTGCGTCTTGCTTCCTTCGCCTTCCGGGTGTTGGCCGCAAAGCTGGGGGTGGTTTCCGCTCACAGGGAACCCCGATGAAGCTTCTTGTACTGACTGTTGGGAAGCCCCGGGAGAAGAAACTCGCTGAGCTGGCCTGTGATTATCTTGCCCGGATACGACCTTCCGGACTTGTTGGAGTGGAGCGTGTTCCTGATGTGAATGCCCGTTCGCCGGAAGAAGCGATGGAGCGTGAGGGACAGGAGCTTTTAAGGCGTATTCAGCCACGGGATCGGGTGATCCTTCTGCGAGAGGACGGGAAAGAGCACACCAGTCCGTCGTTTGCTGAGATCCTCTCATATGAGATGGAACAAGCCGCTGGCCGTGTTGTTCTCGTTATCGGAGGCCCATGGGGAACGAGTGCATCCGTAAAGAAACGGGCAAATACAGGTCTTGCTTTGTCCCGCATGACATTCACGCATGAGATGTGTTTCCTTTTCCTTGCCGAGCAGCTTTACCGTGCCTTTTCCATCTTACAGGGGACAGGGTACCATCACTGATTTATTTTTCTTGGCTATGCAGCACAAACAGTGTAATCTCTGCCGGGTCCATCAGACGCATGGGAAATCCGCTCCAGAGTGAAGTTCCCCGGCTGACGTAAAGATTTGTTGTTCCAACATTATACCATCCCCGAATATATCCTCCGTTGAAAAACGCTATAAGCTGTCCAATAAACGGCATCAATCCTCCGTGGGTATGTCCGGAAACCTGCAGTGCAATGCCGGCCTGTGCGTTTTTTTTCACTGTTTCTGGACGATGAGCCATCAAAATGACGGGGGCATTGTTCGGGGCACCCTGAAGTGCTTTCTCCACATTTGGTGCCTCAAAAGAGAGAGTCCCGTTACCCTTCAGATTAGCCCCCTGCTGATCAGGTATGCCGGCAATCACAAGATTGCTGTCATTTGATGTCAACATGACATGTTCATTTTCTAATATCATCACTCCATATTTAGAAAGTTGTTTTTTCCACTCTTCATAGCCGGAATAATACTCATGATTTCCAGAACTCCCGAACACGCCCAAAGCTGCATTTAACGTGGACAGCGGCTCAAGATCGTTCTTCCTTTCCTCCACAGGCCCGTCCACAAAATCCCCCGGGATGAGAATAATATCTGGAGATAATATATTTGTTTTATCAACAATACTTTGAATGAAGGGTTTTCGGTTGAGTGCGCTGGCGTGCAAATCCACAAGAAGGACTATCTTCGTCCCCTCAAATTCTTTCGCAAGTCCCGGGAGATAAACGTCATGAACCGTGACATCCGGCACACGGATTGCTTCCCATGTCCCGTAAAGGGTGAGAAAGAGAGCTATAGCCGCGGCGAAAAGTGATGCTTCCCCTGCAGGAAAGGATCTGGATGTCATGCCCAAAGCACGGCAAAATTTCCAGGTTAACCATATGACATCCTTGAGTACTGCCAGGAATAATGCCAAAACAAAAAAATTAAACATCAGAGCGCCTGTCAGTATTAACCAGCGTGGAAGCAATGGCGCGAAAAACATTTTCCCGCCCAGATAACGAAAAATAACTTCTTTAAACGCAGCTGTCAACAGAAGTGTGGATAACAAAACTTTCCAGATTTTTTCAATTTGGAGCGGCCACACCATGCTCATAATCTCATACAGGGCGATCACTGCGATCAGCAGCAAAGCAATAAAGAAAAAAAGTGTCAAAATTTGCCTCCATTTATGGAAACAGTCATGAACGATAACACGTAAAACAGTCACGAAATGCTCCAAAAAAATATATTGTAGTTTAAAATTGCGCTATAATCATATTTACTATAGGAATTTTTGTCAATAAGATGTTATATATTAACTTTGGGAAGTGGGCTGATGCAATGTAGTAGATGTCATTACCGATCACCTCTTGGGGAGATCTTGCTTGCTGCAGACAGTGAAGGTCTGACTGGCCTGTGGTTTGCTGGACAGAAACATTTTGCTCATCGTACCTGTGTAGAGTGTGGAGAAAAGAATATTCATGTCTATGAACAGACAACTCAATGGCTGGACATATATTTTTCCGGTCAGGAACCAAATTTTACCCCGCCATTGCGTCTGACTGGCACAACCTTTCAGGTTGATATCTGGCAGCTTCTGCTTAAAATTCCCTACGGCAAGACAACGACTTACAGAGAGCTTGCCCGTAAGATATCTGACCAAAGGCGGCTTACTCAGATGTCCCCTCAGGCTGTGGGAGGCGCTGTGGGACATAATGCGATTTCTATCATCATTCCATGTCATCGTGTTGTGGGGAGTAATGGGAGCCTTGTAGGTTATGCCGGAGGCATCGACAGAAAAGTGCAACTCCTGACACTGGAAAATGTGGATATAACAAAATATTTCACTCCACAGAATAGAACAAAACAGTTTGGTGAGACAACATAATCGAAACGATGAGATGTGGAATATCTTTGAAAAATTTTCATTACAACTTTTAAATACAGAAATAGATTTATGCGTGGGTTACGATATTCTTTCGTGGGGTGACACAGTTTAGATGAGGCGCAGCTTTAACAGCAGTTATTGAGAAAAGAAGATTTAAGAAAACATTTTGCTCTTCATTAACGGAAATGTATAATAGTATGTGGTTTACATGCTTGGTATTCAGCGTTATATTATGTGCTGCAAAAGAAAGGAAGATCTTTTTTGGATAAGAATTCAAAAGCCCGTAATGGTACAAATTTTTCCAGCATGAGGGGGATGTCCTTCAAGACGCGCCACCCCACTCTTTTTTTCCTTATGATTGCGGCAGGAATAACTGCTTTTTTGTTTTACTTCGCTTATAGACGACTTTCATTCTATCCATGCTGGATTGTATGTCTCAGTATCGTAGCATTTCTTTTCTACGGCTATGATAAGCATCAGAGCATGAAAGAGGGAGCCTGGCGTGTCCCTGAGGTCGTTCTGCATCTGCTCTCCATGGCTGGAGGTTTTATCGGTGCGTTTCTGGGTCGACGCTATTACCGTCATAAGACGCAGAAAATTGCTTTCATCATCATTATCATCCTGTCTGCCCTGCTGCATATCGCGCTGTTTTTGTACTTCTGAGAAGATGAGGCATACGCTGCCAGAAGAGACGATCGAATTTCTCTTACAATCAGCAGCTGTATTTGCATGGATAAACAACATTATGAAGGATTATGACGGAGACAACAGACATGACTAAGCAAGAACTTTACGATTGTTTGACTTCTTATGGAATCAGCTTCGAGATTACTCAACACGAAGCTGTATTCAATATGGCGGAACTGGAGGCTGTCCCGCTCCCTTACCCTGACTGCATCGCCAAGAACCTTTTTGTCCGGGACGATAAGAAACAGAATTATTACCTTATCACCGTAAAGGGTGAAAAGCGTGTGAATTTGAAGGATTTCAGAAAAAAATACGGTCTCCGTCCCCTGTCCTTTGCTTCTGCTGAGGAACTCATGGCGATTATGCATCTGATTCCTGGAGCCGTTACACCACTGGGTATTTTAAACGATGAGGAACGCAGAGTCATCTTCTGCCTGGACAAAGCCTTCAGGGGAGGCCTTGCCGGAGTCCACCCGAACGAAAACACGGCGACGGTCTGGCTGAAGGCTGGAGATTTGGTCGAACTGATTAAAAAGCACGGCAACACTGTGAAAGTGGTGGAGATATGATATGTATAAGAACAAAGATGGCCTTGCATGGGAAGAGATCAGTATGGAACATATCGTACAGGATGAATGGATTGATTTCCGGCGATCGGCATACCGATTTCCTGATGGGGCAACGTTTGAGCCCTTTTACAGTTACAGCCGCAGATCTTATGTGGTCATCGTGGCTTCAGACACTGAGGGGAATTATCTCTGTGTGAGGCAGTTTAGACATGGGATAAAGGAAGTGACGACGGAGTTCCCCGCCGGGGGGCTTGAGCGTTCTGATGGGAAGGAATATGGAACACCCAATGATGCTGCCTCTTCAGAAGAGGCGTTGAAGGCAGCTAAAAGAGAACTTCTGGAAGAAACCGGCTATGAATCCGATGAATGGATTCATCTGCTCACCATTCCATCCAATGCGTCCATAGCCGACAACTATGCTTTCGTATATATGGCGAGGAACTGCCGGAAGATTGCGGAGCAGAATCTTGACGAGACCGAGTTCCTGAATGTGGAGATACACAAGGCCAATGAAATTGATAACATGATTCATACGGGAAATTTTCAGCAGAGTGTACATGTGATGGCATGGCTCCTGGCAAAGGAGAAAAACGGAAAAACGATGTAATATTATTGGAGATACACTTTATAAAAAAGGCTTCCATTCCCGGGCTTTGTACACTAAATCCACGCAGGCCTGGTCCAAAGCTACGGGATCCAGTGAACCGGGAATCCCAATGTTATGCATGTCGGGCTCGGCGGGGTTGCTGTCGCAGTCACAGTCCACAGACAGATGATTCATAACACTGATATATAACATCTTCTTGCCATTGTCCAGACTGTCGGAGACAGACTTTGCGGCCTCGGCCATAGACTGCAGAAATGAATCCTGTTCGGTGCTCCAGATGTTGCCTTTGTCATTACCCGCACCGTGAATGACCCTTTTGCCATGAGCGGAAGCTATTCCGATAGAGATATTTTTGATTGCACCGCCCAGCCCCGCCATCGCATGCCCCTTGAAGTGGCTCAATACCAGGAAGAAGTCATAATCCGTGAAATGAGACCCGACGTAGTTTTGCCTCAGGTGTTTTCCGTTCATCACGGACATGGCAGTCTCCCCCTCTGCGTCCATGATGTCTACCCTTGCTATCTTTGTGAATCCGTGGTCTTCCGCCACTTGCATGTGCATGGCCGTCCCGGCGCGTGAGCCGCCGTAGGCTGTGTTGCACTCGACAATCGTTCCATTCACACTCTGAACGAGGTCTTTAATGAGGGCAGGGGAGAGGTAGTGCGTGTTGCCCGCCTCGCCGGTGCTGAGTTTCACCGCCACTTTGCCCGCAGCCTTGCGGCCAAGCTTCTCGTAAATTGCCATCATTCCCGCAGGGCTGATGTCCTGCGTCATGTAGACGGTGGAGCCTGCTGCATAAGCCGCACGAGTCCACAACAAAATCATCAGAACTGGCAACACGAAACGTTTCATTGAAACTCTCCTTTCTTAAACATTAAAAAAAATTGCTTGTCTCGTTCTTCTGGGAACAGGCTGTACATGAGACACTGGATTGGCTCCTTCATTTTACCAGTCTTTAATCACTTTTGCTTCGGGATTATCAGGGTTTGAGTAACCTTTAATTTTACCTGTCATCTCTGCAATCTCCAGTGAAAACACGTTGACAATCTTCTCCAGCTTCGCGTCGGAGACATTGTAATCAGGTGCCATATCGTTGTAATGCTCATGTATTTGTCTAATTGCCAGCCTTTTTTCATTGAGATTCGTTATTATCCTTACCCTGCCACTACCCATTACGCTGCGATAAATACCAAGGCTGTAACCGGGTTTATTGGGCCGTGGAACCATCTCAGTGCGTCCGATGATTTGAAACGCTGCGTCAGGATGCACTGACAGTGTCTCTGCCTTACGCCCCTTCATTGCACCGTGAAAAAAAATGCGATTTTCCTCTTGCAAGAATCCATAATGCACACAGGTTGCGTATAACTTATTCTCCGGATCCAGGAGAGCCAAGTGCATCACCATCCCTTCTTCAATCATCCGCCAGAGGATATCCGGCGACATAACTTCCCGGTCAGTTCTTCTCATTTTTATAAGTCTCCTCTATATAGCTCTAATCTCATAAGGAGTATGGTCCCGGCAGCATCCGTCAGGTTCTTCGCTGCTGCGCACCTCATGCCGCTCGCCGCAAAATGCATCTTTTTGTTCTTCTGACATAAAAACCTAATAGGGGGCCTCAATCCAAGGCCCCGCTCCTTAAAACCTGCGTCCTTTAATTTTACTCTCTATTTTAGATTATCGCTGAAGAATTTTTTAATTTTCTCGAATGGTATTTTCTCCATGTTGTCGTAAAGGTCGATGTGGCTCGCACCGGGGATAATCATCAACTCCTTGTTTTTGCCTGTCAGCTTCCTGTAGGTGTCCTCGCTGAAATAGCGGCTATGGGCCTTCTCGCCATGGATAATCAGCACCGGTGTGCGTATCTCCCCCGCGTAGGCCAGCAGCTTAGTGTTGACAAAGGAGAGCGCAGAAGTTACGTTCCAGCCGCCGTTGGAGTTCAGAGAACGGACATGATAGCCGCGGGGCATCTTGTAGTAGGCGTGATAGTCCTTCAGGAACTGTGGTGCGTTCTCCGGCAGTTTCTCCGGCACCCCACCGGCCAGCGCGTAAGTTCCATTCTTATAGTCATTGGTGCGCTGAGTGTTCAGGTTCTTCTTCATCTCAAAACGCGCATCCGCGTTGTCTGCCTCATCGAAGTACCCATTGGCAATCACACGCGTCATGTCATACATCGTCGATGCCACAGTAGCCTTAATCCGTGTGTCCTGTGCCGCCGCGTTGAGCGCCATCCCTCCCCAGCCGCAAATGCCGATGATGCCGATTCTCTCCGGATCCACAAAGTCCCGTGTTGATAGGAAGTCCACCGCCGCGCTGAAGTCATCGGTATTGATATCTGGAGCCGCTACAAAATGGACATGGGCCGGGCCGCTCTCACCGGTGAATGACGGGTCAAAGGCCAGGGCCACGTAGCCCGCCTTTGCCATTTCCTGAGCGTAAAGCCCGGAGGACTGTTCTTTCACCGCGCCGAAGGGGCCGCTAATTGCCAGAGCTGAGTACTTCTTCGACGTGTCAAAGTCCTTTGGCAGATAGAGATGCCCAACAAGGTTAATGCCGAAGCGGTTGTGGAATCGTGCCAGTTTAATTTCGATGGACGGATCCGCCATGAACACGCGGGTGTCGTTTGCTACTTCCTCAATACCCTTCATGCTTGTTACCTCAGCTGCACTTGCTGCCGTCGCCATGGCAATCCCCATCGCTGCGGCCATCTTGAAGATTTTTGTCATTGACTGTTGCCTCCGTTTAGAAAATTTTTTTATCTATAAATAACGAACTGATGGACAGTTCGTTTTGTCATAACCACCAGACCTAGAAGAGCGGCAAGACTGCCAAGTGAATTGCATCCACCACCTACTAAGGCTTTTTCTGTTGAACCGCTCCCGTTTGAGCTTCCCTTTTTTCCTTCTGGCTGTCCTGGCGGGCCTCGGTTACCCTGTTGAGATCAATCGTGCCGGAGATATCTTTAATGCTATCTGCATTCAGCGTTGCGTGACCGAGAATGTAAAGGCCAGGGTAAAGGGGGGCTGACCCGTAGTACATGACCAGATTTCCCCAGGGAAAAAAGTAGGCAAGCGTTCCGGCAGGGCAGTGGTTCTCCTGTACATTGCTGGTATCAAGGGGCTCGGTCGGATGAAATATTTTCTCGTTGTCCCCGTAATTCTCCACGCCGGCGCTGAATGGGAGCTGATTCCACAGCGAGTCTGCCACGGAGGTATCGTTCAGCTCAAATTCGATACGGCTTTCTCCGTTAGTGATGATAATAGTTCTCTTCTCTGCCCAGGCACAGGATGTCAATGTAAGGAAGAGATAGAGGAAAAACATTGAGTATTTATTCATCCCTCTTGCCTATTCTTTACTTCAAGCAATGCTTCTGCCCATATCATAGGCTTTGTTCAGGCCCTTATGCCCCGCAATCGCGCCGGGTTCCGTAATACCTCCGGCAAAGACCTTCCCCACAAACCGAGCTTTCTCGAAACATGCAACCCAGCCATTTACGCCTTTCACCACATCTTCGTCCACGTGGGGCTCGTCCTCGGTGGCTGTGGAAAGCAGGTAAACGCTGCGGAATTGATAATCCTGTGAATACAGCGAGTTCGCACGGTCAATCATCGTCTTCATCTGGCCGCTCATCCCGTAGTAGTAGATGGGAGTGGCCCAGACAACAACCTCGGCATTGAGTATCCTCTCTGTGATGTCATTCGCATCGTCCTGAATAACGCAGTGCCCTACCCTCTGACAGGCCAAACAGCCCTTACAGAAGGTGATGTCCTTTCCGCGCAGAGACACAATTTCAACCTCGTTTCCTGCGTCTTTTGCCCCTCTGGCGAAAGCCTCTGCCAATGCCTCGGAGTTGCTGTTATTCCTGATACTGGTACTGATGATCAGAACCTTTTTTGACATTGTGGTGTCCCCCTTTCAAATTTGTGGATTGAGTATAGGGCTTGAAAAGCACAGCGTCCAATACTTATAATGAACGTCATGAAATGCCTGAAAGTTATTTCTGAAGAAGGGGACAGAGCACATGGAATTTCGTGTTTTGCGATATTTTCTTGAGGCAGCAAGGGAGGAAAACATCACAAGGGCAGCGGCCCGCCTGCATATATCGCAGCCAACCATTACCCGTCAGCTCCATCAGTTGGAGGAGGAGCTGGGTGTAAAACTATTTACCCGCGGAAGCGTCAACATCAGGCTGACCCGCGAAGGTCTGCTTTTGAAGGAGCGGGCGCAGGAGATTACAGACCTGGAGGAAAAGACAAAAGCAGACCTGTCTTTCATTCAGAAGGACATCAGCGGAATTGTCTGTATCGGGGCTGGAGAAACTGTGGGGATGCGATTTGTGGGGCGTGTGCTGCGAAACCTGAGGAAGCAATACCCAAATATCCGCTACCGGGTCATCAGTGGAGACAGAGAGGGGGTGGCCGAAAAACTGGATAAAGGGTTGATTGATTTCGGAGTTTTCGTTGGTAAGGTCAACTTGTCTAAATATGATTACCTTGTCCTGCCAGATGCAGATACGTGGGGCGTTCTTTTATTGAAGGAGGATCCGCTGGCTGACCAGGGCTTTGTCCGGCCAGAAGACCTTTTGGAACGCCCACTGTTGTCCTCTTACCAGGCGATGGCGGAGGGGGAGTTTGCGGAATGGCTGGGATATCCTGTGGAACGGTTAAACGTTGTGGGCCTTCATAACCTGATCTACAATGCCTCCGTGATGGTTAGGGAAGGATTGGGGGCTGTACTGAGTATTGATGGCATTATCGACACATCGGAGCAGAGCATTTTCCGTTTTGTCCCGCTGGAGCCAGAAATGACGGCGCGGCTGGTGCTGGCGTGGAGGAAGGACACCCTGTTTTCCACTGCGGCGGGAAAGTTTCTGGAGTTTGCGCGGGAAGAACTGATCGCAGATTCATGAATGCAGTTCCATAATATCGGGCACGACAAAATGTCGTGCCCGGAGCGAAAAAGTGTAATATAAAGTGTAATATCCCAAAGAAGGGAACTCTTATATGCTCACGAAATTTGTGAACTTCGCAGCCCGGTCAAAATCGCTGTTCTCCTCGGGGGACTTTGGCCAGTGGCAGCAGCATTCTGTCGTGACAGTGTGTTCGATTTAGTCGATGCTGAGTGTGTAGGGCTTAAGATTAAGCACTGCGCTGCCGGAAAAAGCGCCGATATAATACAGGCCGATCGTGCCGGATTCTTTGTTCATATACGTGCGGTTCTTTCACATACGGGTTCTTCTCTGTAAGTGTTCTTCAATCCTTTGAATTGCAGCAGACATCCATCCAACCAAGAACCTGCACATGAGTATAGCCTGTAAGCCCTTTCAGGGCTTACAGGCAGACGGAATCAAGGATACTCCTTGCTTTATCGTTTTCTTTTTTAATCTTCCCGATGGGATGCTCTTTAATTTCGTTCACGACAAACCTTCATAAAATAATCTCATCGGGCGCCCGATGTCATTATTTTGTTAGGAAGTGTTTTTTACTTCAACCTCAGATCTTAAATTTGCTGCCTCTACAACATTATTTTCTGAGGTGACTAATTCTATATTAATCACACTTCTTCACAGCTGTCTTTTTTCAATAAGGCAGCGATTTCCTTCTTGACTCTGGTGAGATCGCTGCAAGTGAGGACAGGAATGAGCGTGTTGATTTCTTCAAGGCTTCTGTCCCACCATTTCAGCCTGAGCATCATTTGAATAAGCTCGTCATCAAAGCGCTTCCGCAGCTCACGGGCTGGATTGCCAGCCACGATAGTGTATGGCGGAATGTCATGTCCCACGACGCTGTTCAGTCCAATAATAGCTCCGTCTCCGATATGGACGCCAGGCAGAATCGTCGCGTTCTGGCCTATCCACACATCGTTGCCGACAATTGTATCGCCCTTGAGGGGCATATCGACTGCTGGAGGAATTTCCTCATCCCAACCCTCAAAAATATAAAATGGGAATGTGGAGACCGCATTCATCTGATGATTTGCCCCGTTCATCACAAACTCTACGCCGGTCGCGATTTGACAGAACTTGCCGATAATCAGCCTGTCCTCATTAAAGTCATAGTGGTGTGTCACACAGTCCTCAAAATTCACGCCGCTGAAGTAGCTGAAATCTCCTGCAATGATATTGGGATTCTTTATCGTGGGTTTGATGTAGGTCACTGTGCTGATGCCGGGAATGGGAAAGATTTTATTGGGGTTGGGCCTGACTCCTTTTTCCACGTTCGTACCCTCCAAACTCAGAATCATAGTCAACTAATTCTAACACAGCTTGACACAGGCCTCTGAGTTGATCTGAGCTGAACTGGCAGACTGCGATGCTGGGATGGCAGGGGAGTTTTTGTGCTTGGCGGGGAGATTGTTCAAAACTGGTGTGAACCGTTATAATGAATACATGGACACTCGAAAGGAGGGAATCCTTCCCTGCCTGAGCTGCAGTGGAAGGAAAGGAATGAAAAACATGAGCAAAAAAACCGTATTTGCGGCAATAATTCTCTGTGCAGTACTGGGAGGACTTTTCGCAGCACGGACGCATCTGCCATGGGGGCGTGTTGATTTCAAATATAAGCACAACCCGATGGAGAACCCTAAAGCGGCGGCGGATATCATCGTCAACCCCAATGCAGTCTATGGCTACTCACCCAATCCTGAATCCACAAGGATTGGAAATTTTGCAACTGCCATTGACTGGACAAATTCTGACGATGTTGCAAAAGCCAGAGCGATTCGTGAAGCCTATCATGAGAGAAATAAAAACCTGTGGGAATTGTTTTCCTCTATGGAATCCCAGGGGTATTCCATAGAGGAAATCGCCCGAGCTGTCAGCCGGCAGAAGAACCTCAACCGTCTCTCTGAACTGGACAGCAAGAATCTGGCGCTCACCAAAGCGAGCAATCTGGAGACATACGGCAACGAGGAGGGGCCGGATGCGGATTCCCTGCATCAAAAATATGGCTCATGGGAAACTGTCATTGATAAAGCCATAAGCACCAATCCTGGAATGGACGCCTGCTGCGGATTGTACGACACCTACTATCACCAGTACCGGTTCAGCAGAAACGAGTAAATGATACTGTCAGGGCAGTCTCCAATTGGGGAGACTGCCCTATAAAGGACAGTTAACGCTGCGCCCTGCCAACTATAAGGTCTGTATCCCACTCATAATAGGGGGTAGAGAGGATGACACCCTCAAGCGTATCCTTCATGACGCCTTTCATTGGGTTTTTCCCTATTTTGTTGGGCGTCCTGATTCCCTCTGTGGACCGGTACCAGAACACCACATCCACCCTTTGGGACGCAAGGGCAGCCGAACGTCCTCCTGTGTCCACGCTGACAAGACGGATATTCTTCTTCAGACGGCGCCCCAAATCAGACAGCACCGCCGTGTTGTAGCCCGTAGGCTTCCCATCTGCTGCAATCAGGTCAATGGGGGGCATATCTCCTGTTACGGCGACCCTGATAGTAGGGGCGTCTTTAAAAATCTGAAACTTTACCTGTTCCGGCTCCTTCATTCCAAGGTCCGAAATGAACTTCTTCTCCAGTTTCTCCAGTGTCCCGTCTTTCTTCATTGCGGCAATCGCGCTGTTAAACTCCTTCTGCAGGGCAGTGTCTCCCTTGCGGAAACCAAAGGATATTGTGGACGGCATCATGTGCAGGGAAAACAGAATCTCATAATGAGGATTGTGGTCAACAAGGAAAAGTCCCACACTCTCAGGAAGAGATATTTCATCCAGCTTCCCGGCGCGAAGGGCCATCTGCATCGCAAGCAGAGAATCATAAAAATGGACAACGCGGCGCTGGGTTACCAGTGAGGAAAGAAAGCCCTGAAACTCATCAAACTCACTCCATTCCTCCCCGGTTCCCTCAACGGGAATAAACGTATTGAGAGCCTTTCTGAGATTGTCGAGGCCCTTCTGAAACTCCACCTCTGTCGTTCCAAGATAGGTAAGCACTCCGGCGTGGATGGTCTCAGATTTTGAGGCAGCAGCGCATCCACAGGATGTAAATGATAAAACTAAAATCATTGCATATAAGACTTTTTTCATTTTATTTCCCCCATACATTTTTACAACACGCCTTTCAGCTTCAGAATATCAGAGACACTCTTACTAGTGTCACTTCAGAGATTCTACCATGAATGGACACCGTTTTCCTATACATTGTCTGTTCTGCGGGGAATAGCTGCATATAACCTCGCTCCGCTCCATATCTACACCAAAATGTTCTTTTACAAAGTCAATTGCAGTTATAATTGAAAGGAATGAGTCTCTCTTGCAGCAGCGCGGACCGCCAATCCTGCCAATCTCTGCGAGTGCCTTTGAAGTCATCAGATTGGACAGCCCCCAGGATTTTACTGTAAGTGGAGTAGATTCTGAGATGATGGATACAAATATACCAGCACTGATGCCCGCACCGCAGGCTCCCCAGAAACCGCAGACCCCGCCCGGGACTTCCCTGCCGCGGCTTTGCATTTCAAGGAGGGCTGCGTCAAGATCTATCTTCCCCCCCGCGTTTCGGTACGCTGTCAGCAGAGCTGCTCCAACCATAACATGATGTTCCGGTCCATGCATATGGCAAAAAGACTCTGCCATCATTTTATGAAGAATCCCGATGGGATTCTTCGAGCATTCACGGAGGCACAAACTGATGATAACATCGATTCCCCTCATGTGGCATTCATTGCAAACATAGTGACCTTTGGAACATTTTGCCTTGCTCATTTCCTGCTTACGGCAAAGTTCACACTCCATAAGCTCGTCTTTTTCAAGGTACTGAAGCGGTGCTCCGCAAATCAGACATTCCTCTGGCATAATCAATCTCCTCTCAGGCCAATCATCCGGTTCATATCTGCCGGCCAAAGAATTGCGGGTGGTGTGAAGTCAACGCAGGATATGACCCGCTGTAATATCCTTCTCCCTCTTTAATTTAATCATTCCTTGTCTTTGCATCCATGGCTTTCTTGTCACTTCGCTCAAAATCCATGATTCATCTGAGGTAAATTTCCATAGTCTGATTCCTCTAACGGCTTTAATTCCATTTCTAGTGTGCTGCACAGGGACGCAAGGTCTCTGTCGGGAACGCCGATGCGCAGCAGGTATCTTTCAGCTGCGGCAGCCAGGTTGTCGTTAAAAATATCTCTGATCCCGAAAGCTATGGTAAGGCTTGATAGTATTTCATTGTGAGCAACAAAGTTATAGTCCCTGGTGTTTGGCCGAATGCCAAAATAATTGTAGAACGAAACAAGGTAATCGGCCACAATCTCTTGGGCAGAAGCGCCCATGAGGGCTTCCAGAACAGCACAGACAAAACCGGATCTGTCCTTACCCAGATCGCAGTGAATGAGGAAGGGCGGCTGGCTGTGTGCCATGAGTCTAATGCCCTCAGAAAGCCTCTCCTGGAATACATCAGATTGATACTTCCAGTTGAGGTTGAGACTGATGATGTCCTGTGTTCTGTAATAACTGCTTTTGAAACTCTTGTATCTCTGAAGCTTTTCTTCTGTATCAGCAAGGTTAACGAAGGTCTTTATCCCGGCGTTTTGGGCAGCATTGTCAGCGATGTGGTTCCTGTTTCCCCAAGGATTAACAGGGGAGGAGGATCGATAGAGCGTTCCCCTGCCCATGCCCGTTGTGGTCACGACACGAAAGTTGGCAAATTCCTCATCCGTCAGATGGGGGTAATCTGCTCTGTTCCTGCTTAGCCTCTTTGAGAGGCTGCGGTAAAAACTTCGTCTATAGGCGGCACCACGAGGAGAGCGAGACTTTGCCTCTGCCGCAAGACTGGCGGAGAGGCAAAAAATCAGGATAAACAGTGAAAGTAAAAGGTTGTAAAAGTTTTTCTTCATTCGGTCTTCCCCATAAAAAGGCCGGCTGACACAAGTCATGTTTGTGGGCCGGCCTCAGCGTTTCAGGAGTTATTTTTTCAGTGACAACAACCCATTTCCAATGATTATTTTGCGCTCAGAACCGCCGCGTTGCGGGCTTCCAGGGCGCGTGCGGCCAGAGTACAGGCTCTCAGAAGTTCTGCAGTGTTGACTGGATCCGTCCTCTCCAGCGCTGCCAGCGCTCCGTCCAGTGAGTTCTCAAGTTCGAGCGGTCCGGGAGTGGGATCAGAGAACTGAAGGGACTCCGACAGTTTATACAGGGGAGCAAGGTCCTCCCTGGAGATTTTTGCCTCCGCGTCTGTCGCCAGATTCCTGATGCGTGCAGCCCGAGCGGCCATGTCCAGACGTCCCTGCTTTTGCTCACGATGTTCAGCGCTGTCCTGCTTCAGCAGAGCCATGTTGGTCAGCAGCAGAGGAATCAGGAACACAGCGAGACCTCCAACGTGGAGCAGAAGATAGCCTGTGACTGAGAAGGCCATCTTTGCATTCACAATGGCGGCTGCAATAGTAAAGACGAAGTAGCCACCAATCAGGAAGAGTTGAGCAAAGTGTCCGGACACGCCGCGTCCTCCGTTGCCGCGAAGCGCAATGCGTGACGCAAAGAGCGTGGTCAGCAACAGGGCAACGGCCATGAAGCCCATGGACATCCAGAACGTTGTGCCACGTGACTCCGGCTCCGTCAGAAACCAGACGAACACGGCCACCACCGCGATGATGAGGAGCATAAGAAGAAAGAGGTTAAACACCTGCCGTATTTTGTCGATAATCTTGCCCATAACAATATCCTCCTTTATTTGTCAGGCTTGTGCCGTGAGCGATTAAATCACAGGGCCTTTCCGCACGTGGGGCAGAAGCGCATCCCGGGACTCAGTTTCGTGCCGCATGAAGAGCAGAAGTTGGGCGTGGCGGTGGACTGCTGGGGATCGGCATTTGGAGAGGACGACGGTTGTGACTGAGGGGCGGATGCCATGGCCTGAGGAGCTGACGGCGCGCCGGGGGGCGTACTGGCGGCGTTGGAGTTGACGTACTGCCCCATTTGGGCAGCCATCTGTCCAATAGCTCCGCCAAGGCCCATTCCTGTACCGAGTCCGACCCCCATGCCCATCATGGACCCGCCCTCTCCGGTGTTCTTTGCCGCGGATTCCAGCACATCAAAGGAGCGTTCCTGCTGATAGGTATACCCCTTCAGTTCCATGCGGGCCCGCTCGCTCATGGCACGCTTAATGTCCCGGACGCTCTCGTCGTCGTCAGGAACATTAATGGATCCGAAGAAGAAGTTGACCGGCTCAATGCCGTACTCCTCAAAAACGGGGCGTATTTCTCCCATAGCCTCGTCTGACATATCGCGGAGATAGGCGCTGATTTCAAAAATGGTAATCTTCTTGTGGGCAATGTAGGAGGCAATCATGTCTCCCATCCGGCTGAGAATAAGCCCCCGGAAGGAATTCACCAGGTCATCACGGGTAACCTGAGTGCGGCTTCCGGCCAGTTTCAGCAGGAACTTCCGGCTTTCGTTGACACGAATGCCAAACTGTCCGTAGGCGCGGACGGGGAGGGCAATCTTATACTCAGGATCACGCAACAGGATGGGGGTCTGCGTACCCCACTTCACGTCCAGCACGTTCACTTTGTTGATAAACCAGACATGGGCCTTAAAAGGGCTCTCGCCTCCGGTGGGAAGATTCAGCAGCCCCCGCAGCAGAGGGATGTTTTCTGTTGAGAGTGAGTAACGTCCCGGCCCGAACAGATCAAGAGCCTGGCCGTCGCGAAAGAGAATCGCCTCCTGGGCCTCATTGACGATGAGTTGTGTCCAGTTGCCCAGCGCGTCACTTTTTTCCGGATTCTTTGGGTCTACGTAGCGCCACGCAAAAACTTCATTTGTGTCCACTTCGCGGTCCCATTCAACAATTTGCAGCAATGCCACGGTCCATCACTCCTTTTGTTTCTCTAAGGTTCCATTTTACTTCAAGGGAGTAAAACTGAACAACTGCCCTTCCGCGCGGAGACGCAGAAGGGCAAAACAAGCAGGCAGTGCCTCTGTCGATACTACCCCGGCGACGGCACCGCCAGGTAAATCGAAATTCCGCCCTCTCAGAGGGCCTTCTCCCCTCAAAAGCGCTGCACAATCCACCGTTCTCATATCTCCGGACAGCCCCGTGCCCTGATACTTGAGGCAACTCTCCTTGAGGGTCCAGTAGCAGAGAAAAGCTCGCTGCCACCCCGACGGGGAAAGCCCCTGAGGTGCCTTTGTGCCTTGCAGGGACAGTGCCTTCAGTGTCTCGTACTCCTCAGGAAGGAAAAAGTGCCGGGCAATGTCCAGCCTGATACGACGATCCATCTCCACATCCACACCATTTGGCTCTGTGCCGAGGCTGCAGGCTACCCAGGGACCGCTGTGAGAGAGGCTGAAGTGCAGCCCCTCTCCACAGTACGGCTTTCCTCTCTCATCCCGCATAATTGAAACGTCTTCTGCAGTCTGCCCTGTTTCCCTTCCGATGAGCCATCGGGCCAGAAGTTCTGCCCAGACGGTACGGTTCCGGTCTGATGGAAAACGGTAACGCAAAATAGCTTCCCGCCGCTCATCCGTGAAATATGTCAGATAAGGCTCAACGGGGGACTCAAGATGATCGCTGAGTTCCAGAAAGTAGATATCCAAGCCCTACTGCCGGGTATCCATCAGTCGGACCTTCTGCGCTTCCTTCAACAGGTGAGCTCCCGCTACGACAACACGCTGCCCGATATAAAGCTGCGCGCCTGAAATCTCGATGGTGCCGTCATTGCGCGGTGTGCCCACTGTGACGGGAATACGATGCACCTGGTGCCCGTTCCCTCCGGGCGTGGGGCCACAGAGCCAGACAAAGTTATCCTGCCCCTCGTTTAAAAGGGCTGTTGCCGGGACGAAGAAAGATAAGCCCTCATCACTCTTTGTCTCTTTGAGCATTACCTCTACGGTCACAGCCATTCCTGGCAGGAACGCCACATCCTTTTGCTGCGGCATTGTGGCCGTAATG
>JAILIX010000031.1 GCA_024695065.1 Fretibacterium sp.
TCAATCCCAGGAGATATCCCTGAAATTGATGGGATATAAGGACAAATCGTAAATTCAATCTGCTATACGGGAATTTGGGGTAACATTTTAAGACGCCAAATTCTAAAATGGATCATTAAGCCCGTTTTTAGAGGTTCCCTAAAATCTGAATTTATAGGAGGAGATACAATGAATAGCTCTAAAAAAGCGTTTAGTTTCTTTTTAACCGTGCTTATGATTTTCAGTTTCGCCGCCTGTGGTTCTGCGGCGTCCCCCTTCACAGCTCCGAAAAAGCTGGCTGATTACCTGTACTACATGGAATACACCGACTACGCGGTTGACCTCACGACGGGCGAACAAATCAAAGGCGGCTTCGCGTGCTCCTCTGTGCGCAACGGAAACTTCTACGGCCGTAATTTGGATTTGGATTATGCCGATGTCCCGGAATTCGTAGTCAAGGTTGCCGCAAAAGAGTCTGAAGGACGTTACGCGAGTATAGGAGTGGCCGCAGTTCTCACGCTAAAATCCAATGCAGTTGACAAAGTTTCGGAAGCTGAGCTGCTCGCGATGCCCAACGTGACTTTTGACGGCATCAATGAAAACGGCGTGGCCATAAACTGCAACGTCGTGCCTGCCGTTGATCTGGACTTTTCCACTCTGCTCTCAACCAATTACGGCAAACCGCGCATTCATATTATTTCAGTAGTCCGCTACGTTCTTGATCACGCAAAATCCGCCGCTCATGGTGTAGAGCTGTTGAAGAATATGGACATTTACGGCGATTATGGATCCTGGGGATTTCACTGGATGCTCTCTGATGAGAAGGAGACTTATATCATTGAATGTATTGACGGTGAACTTGTTGCCAGAAACGACACGGACAACATCATGACAAATTTCTATGTCAACTACGCGCCAAATACTCCTTACGCAAAGTATGTTGCGCAGACAGGGCAGAAAGTTGCGGGAAAAATCTATGAGGGTTTTCCCATCCTTACGCCCCATGCCTGCGGAGTTGAGCGTTACGCCATACTGAAGGAGCATTACGCAGAGGGCGGAAAATCCGCTGAAGGAATGGCTCACCTGATGGAGAGTGTGAAATATACCCAATCTTATGAAGCGGGTACAGAGCCCTTCTGGTACACAGAGTTTACTGAAGGAAATCTGACAATCGCAAACGCTCCTATGGATTTCAAGGCAGCTATTCAGCACAACATTGAAACCTACAAGCTGCACGACAGGAGCATTCAGCCCAATAACTTCTGGCATACATGGCACACATCGGTTTATGACCTGGCGAACAGGACACTCCGTTTGAACATTCAGGAGGATTATTCGAAGCATTACGACTTCAGATTGAACTGATGAAATTCATTCCGGAGAGGGAGGGGTTCGCCCCTCCCTCTCACACCTGCACACCTCCGGACGTGCCGTTCGGTGTTCGTGGGTTCAGCTCCCGGATGGTCAGGCTGAGTGCAGGGGTAAATTTTTGAAAAGGACTTTACGGGGAGTCCGAAATCCGGGACAGTTTCTCCGCCGATATCCGCAGCAGGCCGCTGTCACAGCGGGCGCCGGGAGCAAGGAAGCGCTTGCAGCCTGGGGCAGAACATCGTACCCTGTGCTGCGGATTTTTTGCATGGATGAAAGTGGGAGACGGGGTGTTCATCAACGACGCTGAAGATGACCGCGCCAGCATGGGGCAGCCCCGGAGAGCCAGGGCAGAAGCGGGGATAAAGAGAGCGAGCTGAACGTAAGGGAAAATCAGGGACTTTACACTAAACAATTCGCGGGGTATAATTCAGTCCGTTGTGAGGGGATCTGAGCCTGACAAAGCAGACCGAAACCGCAGGCCTCAGGAAGACGTCAGAGACAAGACCCCGGGCGTAAAAGCAGTTTTACAGAGAAGTTTCAGAGGCAGTTGCCGCTGCCCAAAACAGAAAATCAGGCAGGGAGGTTCGGAGAATGCAGGTGTATGTTTTTGCCCTCAACAGGCTGGCACTAGGTCTAAAGGCTTCGGACTTCCGCCGAAGTCAGTTTTGTGGCGCGTTCCTTTAGACCTTCATCATCGCTGCAGACAGACGTAAAGGCCGGAGTCCATATCATGGGCTCCGTTTTTTTATTCTCTGGGAAGGGGAAAAGATATCCATGAGACGCATCAAAATTTTTGACACAACGCTGCGGGACGGGGAACAGTCACCGGGCTGCAGCATGGACCTGAACGAAAAAGCCACCATGGCCCGCCAGCTTGACCGGCTCGGCGTGGATATTATCGAGGCGGGATTTGCCATCGCCAGCCCCATGGACTTCAAGAGCGTGCAGACCATCGCCGCTTCACTGTCCGAGGACACGCACTGCGTCGTGGCCAGCCTCGCCCGCGCCACCCGGGGCGACATCGACGCGGCGTGGGAGGCCGTGAAGGAGGCAAAGAATCCCCGCATCCACGTCTTCATCGCCACCAGCGACGTTCATATGCAGTACAAGCTCCGCATGACGCGGGAGCAGGTGCTTCAGAACATCACGGACATGGTTTCCTACGCGAAGGAGAAGTGCGCGGACATCGAATTCTCAGCCGAGGACGCCTCGCGTTCCGAACCGGCGTTTCTGGCCCAGTGCTACAGCAACGCTGTCGCGGCGGGAGCCACGACAATCAACGTGCCGGACACGGTGGGCTACTCCACCCCCCAGGAGATGGGCGACCTTATCACCTACCTCCGGGAGAACGTCAAAGACATCGGGAACGTGGATATCTCCGTCCACTGCCACAACGACCTTGGGATGGGCGTGGCCAATTCCCTGGCCTGCGTCAGGGCGGGAGCCACCCAGGTGGAGTGCACCATCAACGGCATCGGCGAGCGCGCGGGCAACTCCAGCCTTGAAGAAATTGTTATGGCCCTGCGCACGCGGCGGGACTTCTACGACGCGGACACGGGGATAGATACCCGCCAGATTTACCGCGCCAGCAAGCTCCTCAGCAACATCATCGGCGTGCCCATCTCCCCGACAAAGCCCATCGTGGGGGCCAACGCCTTCGCCCACGAGGCCGGAATACACCAGCACGGCGTTATCGCCAATACCCAGACCTATGAAATCATGAACCCCATGGACATAGGGATCCCCCGCAGCACCCTCGTCCTTGGAAAGCACTCCGGCAAGCACGCCCTGCGCGAGCGGCTGGAGTCGATGGGCTATGAGCTCTCCGACACGGAGCTTGAGGAAGTGTTTGTGCGCTTCAAGAACCTGGCGGACAAGAAGAAGAACATCACGAGCGCCGATATTGAGGCCCTTGTTCTCCACCACAGCCGGGCCGAATCCGCCCCGTCAATGTGCAGCCTGGTGAGCCACGTCATCAACACGGGAAAGGATATGCCGAAGATCGCCTATATCAAGATGAAGAAAGGCGACCAGGAGCTCTCGGAGGTTGTCACAGGCCCCGGCCCGCTGGATGCCTCCTTCAAGGCCATCAACAGGATGCTGGACGTGGAGGCTCATCTGGCAGACTTCAGCCTGAACGCCGTCACCGCAGGAGAGGACTCCATCGGCGAGGCGGTGGTGAAGATATCCGACGGGCAGGGCCGCACCTTCACCGGCACGGGCATCTCCACAGATATCCTTGAGGCCTCCATTCAGGCTTACATCAACGGCATCAACAAGATGTTCGAGGCGGAGGAGTAACGCCCCGGCTCCCCTTGATTGATAATTTTTCTTCTGCCATAATGGCTCATGTCAAATTCAGTCAGGGGGAATAGACATGACGGATAATCGACAAGAGGTGTTGTCCTCCAGCGGGCTTTTGGGAAATGAACGAATAGGGAAGCTGTTGTTCAGGTTTGCCGTCCCCATGATGCTCTCTCTGGTTCTGAGTGCCGTTTACAACATGGTGGACCAGATTTTCATCGGACAGGGCGTGGGCTATCTCGGCAACGGGGCGACAAACGTGATCTTCCCTCTGATGCAGGTCGCGCTGGCGTTCGGATTTATGTTCGGCGACGGCGCGGCAAGCCATATGAACCTCTGCATGGGTGAGGGAAAAATGGACGAGGCCAGACACTCCATGGCTGCCGGCATTTCAGCCTCGCTGGCGGTTGGCCTGCTGCTCTCCGTCCTTCTGCCGCTGTTTATCACTCCGCTGTGCCGCGTCTTCGGCGCCACAGACGCAATCCTCCCCTACGCCCTGGACTATGGCCTGATTATCTGTGCCTTCACGGTCTTCGGACTGTTCGACGTCGTGACCATGAGCCTTATCCGCGCCGACGGAAGCCCCGGGTTCGCCATGCTGGGGCTGGTGGCCGGATGCGTGACCAACCTGATCGGCGACCCTCTGGCTATCTTCGTCCTGAACATGGGCGTCAGGGGCGCGGCCTGGGCAACGGTGCTGGGGCAAATGGTCAACGCCGCGCTGAACATCTGGTACCTGTGGGGACACACCCAATCCGTCCATCTGGACCGGGCCGCGTTCCGGGGCTGCTTCCGCTTCATGGGGAAAATCTCCCGGCTGGGCTTCTCCAGTTTCATCGGGCAGATTGGCTTTGTGATTGTGCTCTTCACCCAGAACAACCTGCTGGTGCACTACGGAGCCCTGAGCAAGTACGGCGCGGAGATCCCCATGGCGGCGCTGGGCGTGACGATGAAGTTCTTTGCCGTGCTGTTCTGCGCCGTGATTGGCGTCGCCGCAGGGGCACAGCCCATCTTCAGCTATAACTACGGCAGCCGGAACTATGGCCGTGTGATGGAGACGCTGAGGCTGGTTCTGTTCATCGCGGTGGGAGTTCTGGGCTTTGCCACGGTGTGGTTCCAGCTTGCGCCGGAGAGCGTCACAGCCCTCTTTGGCTCCGGCAATGCGCTCTACGATGAATATTCCGTCAAGTGCCTGAGAATTTTCCTCGCCTTGATTGTGCTGGACGCCTTTGAGCTGACAGGGAGTATTTTCTTTCAGGCCATTGGCAAGCCGCTGATTGCGACGGTTTTGATTCTGTTCCGCCAGATTGTCATTCAGCTTCCGTTCATGGTCCTTTTCGCGTGGCTCTTCGGCGTGGAGGGCCTGCTCTATTCCGGGCCTCTGGACAGCTTCCTTGTGGGCACGATGGCAATTTTCTTCCTGTGGCGGGAGCGAAAAAAAATGAGACAGGAACCCTGCCGGAGTCAGGCCATTCTGCAGGATTGATTTTTTTCATGTTATTGAGGGGGTATGTAAATTGTCAATGACGATGACCCAGAAAATTCTGGCCAGGCACGCGGGCCTGAGTGAAGTCCACGCGGGACAGCTCATTCAGGCGAAGCTTGATCTGGTTCTGGCCAACGACATCACCGCGCCTGTTTCCATCAATGAGTTCAGTGCGGCAGGTTTTGACAAGGTCTTCGACAAAAGCCGCATCGCGCTGGTGATGGACCACTTTACGCCCAACAAGGACATCAAGTCCGCCACACAGTGCAGGCAGTGCCGCACCTTCGCGCGGAAGTTCGACATCGAACACTTCTACGACGTGGGCGAGATGGGCATCGAGCACGCGCTTCTGCCGGAGAAGGGCCTGGTGGCTCCCGGCGAGGCCATCATCGGCGCGGACTCCCACACCTGCACCTACGGGGCGCTGGGGGCTTTCTCCACCGGTGTGGGGTCCACCGATTTGGGCGCGGCCATGGCCGTTGGCTACACATGGTTCAAGGTCCCCGCGGCGATTAAAGTGAAAATCACAGGCCACAAGCGCAGATACGTCTCCGGCAAGGACGTTGTCCTGACGCTTATCGGCAAAATCGGCGTGGACGGGGCGCTGTATCAATCGCTGGAGTTCTGCGGCGAGGGGCTGAAGGAACTGACCATGGCCGACCGGCTGACCATCGCCAACATGGCGATAGAGGCCGGCGGCAAGAACGGCATTTTCCCTGTGGATGACATCACGAGGGAATACCTGAAGGGCCGGGCCGTCCGTTCCTGGGAGCCCGTGGAAGCGGACAGCGACGCAGAATATACCAGTACCCTCGAGCTGAATCTGGACGAAATTGACTGCACGGTCTCCTGGCCCCACCTGCCGGAGAACACCCGTTCCGCGAGGGAAGGCAGGGATGTAGCCATCGACCAGGTGCTGATCGGGTCCTGCACCAATGGACGCATTGAGGACATGAAGGCCGCCGCAGAGATCTTCAAAGGCCGGCATCTGGCAAAGGGTGTCCGCGGCATCATCATCCCGGCCACCCAGGACGTTTACCGCGACTGCGTCCGGCTCGGCTACGCGGAGATCTTCCTGGACGCGGGCTGCGTCATCTCCACCTCCACCTGCGGGCCCTGCCTGGGCGGGCACATGGGCTGCCTTGCCGCCGGGGAGCGGTGCGTCTCCACCACCAACCGCAACTTCGTCGGCCGCATGGGGCACGTGGAGAGCGAACTCTACCTGGCCTCTCCCGCCGTCGCGGCGGCCTCCGGCATCGCCGGACATATTGCACACCCGGAGGACATCGTCTCTCCGGAGCATGAATGCCACGGAGGCGGCAGCGCCTCCCCTGCTGGCACTGAGACATCCTGTCTGTCGGAGGTAAAGTAAATGAGCGTCCTGAAAAAAGCATGCGGAACAGCGCATAAATACGGCGACCACGTGGACACCGACGTCATCATCCCCGCCCGCTATCTCGCGAGTCAGGACCCCAAAGAGCTGGCGTCCCACTGCATGGAGGACATTGACAAGTCCTTCCGTGAGAAGAACCGTCCCGGCGACATCATGGTGGCAGGGCTGAACTTCGGCTGCGGCTCGTCGCGGGAGCACGCTCCCGTCGCGATCAGGGCATCCGGCGTATCCTGCGTTATCGCGAAGTCCTTTGCCCGCATCTTCTACCGCAATTCCATCAACATCGGCCTCGCCATCCTTGAGTGTCCCGCCGCCAGCGAGGGCATAGACGACGGCGACAAGGTGAGTGTGGACTTTGACACCGGCGTCATTAAGGACGAAACAAAGGGCACGAGCTATCAGGCCGAGCCCTTCCCGCCGTTCATCAGGGACATGATTGCCATGGGCGGGCTCATGGCCTCGCTGAAGCAGCAGGCTGAAGCCGGGAAAAGTCAGAACTGAGGAGGATATGTGATGGAAAAGAACATAGCCGGGTCTCCGCGGGACGACTGCGTCTCGCTCCGACACAGCCGACCCACCGGACGCCGCGACGCTGTCGCGCCGCGTGAGACCGCTTGTCTGGCCGTCATCCGCGGCGACGGCATCGGCCCGGAAATTACAGGCGAGGCGCTGGCCGTTCTGGACGCCGTGGCGGAGAAGTTCGGCCATAAGTTTATTTATAAAGAGGCTCCCATGGGCGGCAGCGCCATTGACCGGTTTGGCGTTCCCCTTCCGGAGGAGAGCCTGAAGACGTGTCTGGACTCCGACGGGGTGCTGCTGGGCGCGGTGGGCGGCCCCAAATGGGACGCTCAGCCCCCGGAGAACCGTCCGGAGAAGGGGCTGCTGAAGCTGCGGAACGGCCTTGGCGTTTACGCCAACCTCCGCCCGGCAAAGATGTTCCCCGCTCTGTCGGCCGCCTGCCCGCTGCGCAGGGATATCGCGGAACGCGGCATTGACTTCATCGTGGTGCGGGAGCTGATCGGCGGCGTGTACTTCGGCGAACACAGGACGGAGACGCGGGACGGAGAACGTCTGGCATCGGACGTGATGAGCTATTCCGAGCACGAAATCACGCGCATTGCCCATGTGGCCTTCCGCACGGCCAGGGGACGCAGAAAGAAAGTCACCTCCGTGGACAAGGCCAATGTGCTCACCACCTCCCGCCTGTGGCGCGATGTGATGGAATCCGTGGCGAAGGAGTACCCGGATGTTGCGCTGAATCACCTGTACGTGGACAACGCCGCCATGCAGCTGGTGAAGGATCCCGGCCAGTTTGATGTGATTGTGACGGAAAATATGTTTGGCGACATCCTTTCCGACGAGGCCAGCCAGATCACCGGCTCCATCGGGATGATCCCCAGCGCGAGCCTTGGAGAGCCGGGGAAGCCGGGGCTGTACGAACCTATCCACGGCTCCGCGCCGGACATCGCGGGACAGGATAAGGCAAACCCCATCGGCACGATTCTGGCGGCCGCCTTCCTGCTGCGTTACAGTCTGGGCATGGAGTCCGAAGCCTGCGCCATTGAGGACGCGGTGAGCGCTGTTTTGAACGAGGGCTGGCGCACGGGCGACATCCTGCGGCCCGGAAGTCCGGCGGACGCCTCCGGTGGGGAACGGGCCGTCGGCTGCCGGGAGATGGGCCGCCTGATCCGCAGCCGGATCTGAAGCGGCGGAACAGACGTAGCAGAGGAACACTTCTTCAGTTATAATGGCAGGGGCGGGAGCGGGAAGACCTTCCGCCCCTTAGAATTTTGGCTGTATATGTAATGAGGTGCCGATTAAAGAAGATGGAAGATTTATACGAACTCCTGGAGGTCCCGCGGGACGCGACGCAGGCGGACATCAAAAAATCCTATCGTCAGCTTGTGCGCAAGTATCACCCGGACGCGCACCCCGGCGACAAGGACGCCGAGGAGCGCTTCAAGAAAATCAACGCAGCCTACTCCGTCCTGAGTGACCCGGAGAAGCGGGCCCGGTATGATCAGTTTGGCTCCGCCGATGGTCCCTCTTTTAATGGAGGGATGGGCGGAATGGACTTTGGCGATCTGTTCGGCGACCTGTTCTCTCAGGTCTTTGGCGGAGGAATGGGCCGGCGGCAGGCGGATCCCAGCGCTCCCCGGCGCGGGGACGATCTGGAGATGGTTCTCCGGGTCACGCTTCTGGAAGCAGCGCAGGGGGTAACCCGCGATCTGGAGATTCCCCGCTGGGAGAAGTGTGAGACCTGCGGCGGCTCCGGCGCCAAACCGGGCACGAAGCCGGAAACCTGTACCACCTGCGGAGGCCGGGGTCAGGTTCAGCAGACCCAGCAGTCCCTCTTCGGGCAGTTCGTCACGGTTGTCCCCTGCCCTTCCTGCCACGGCACAGGCAAGATCATCCACGAGCGGTGTTCCGGGTGCGGCGGACAGGGCCAGGTGCGCCGGACGCACAAGCTGGAGGTCAAGGTGCCGGCGGGTGTGGAGCGCGGCACACGGCTTCGCATCCCCGGGGCGGGCGAGGCCGGCGCAAACGGCGGACCGGCGGGGGATCTTTATCTGGTCACGGATGTGGCGGCCAATGACCAGTTTGAGCGCGACGGGGCAGACCTTCATACACGCCTGGTTCTGACCTACCCCCAGGCGGTGCTGGGCGCGGAGACGGAGATTGAGACGCTGATTGACGGCAGGGAGAAAATCGCGGTCCCGGCGGGGACCTTCCACGGCCACGTCCTCAAGGTCAGGGGCAAGGGAATGCCGCGTCTGAACCGCGCCCGTTCCCGGGGGGACCTCTACGCCCACGTCTTCATCGACATCCCCACGAAGCTGACAGACCGCCAGAAGGAGCTCATCACGGAGCTGGCCAGGGAGATGAAAGCCCCGGTCAACACAGAAGAGCCGGGCCTTTTTGATAAGGTCAAAAAGCTGTTCAACTGAGGCGGAATGGAATGAGGCCATGCGACCGGCAGAACACCTTAATGCCGCGCCAGGCGCCGGAACGTGCTGTGTCCGTAGTTCTCTTGATGTACGCCCTTTGTTTTTGATGTTATACTTTTTCATGGTTAATATTGGTCAATAAGGGGCTGATAGAGATGTCCGTAAAATATAAGGATTACTACGAAATTTTGGGTGTATCCCGCACGGCGCCGGCCGATGAGATTCGCCGGGCCTACAGAAAGCTGGCAAAGAAGTACCATCCCGATATCTGCAAAGAGAAGGACGCCGAGGCGCGTTACAAGGAAATCAACGAGGCCTACGAGGTCCTCAAGGACCCGGAGAAACGTCAGAAGTACGACACTCTGGGAATGAACTGGCAGGCGGGGCAGGACTTCACTCCCCCGCCGGGCTGGCAGGGTGCCCCCGGGGGCGTTCATATGGAGTTCGGCGGGGACATGGGGGGCTTCAGCGACTTCTTCAAGACGATCTTTGGCAGCGGCGGGTTCTCCGACTTCTTCTCCGGCGCTCAGAGTGGAGGGTTTCGGGGTCAGCCCGTCCAGCGGGACAGCCAGGTGGACCTGGACCTGTCGCTGGAGGACGCTGTCCGCGGCGGCACCCACACACTGGTGCTGAGCAGCCGGGGCAGCGAGCGGAGGACACTGAATGTGCGTCTGCCTCAGGGCATCACCGACGGCTCGCAGATTCGCCTTCCAGGCAAGGCGAACGGCGGCGGGGATATCTACGTGAACCTGCATCTGGCGCCGCATCCTGTCTTCTCGGTCGATGGGTATGATCTGACGCGGGAGATGAAGGTCGCCCCATGGGCGGCCGTGCTGGGCGGCGACATTCAGGTGGAGACCCTGACCGGCTCCGTCACGATGAAGATGCCCCCCGGCATTCAGGACGGGCAGCGCCTGCGTCTGCGCGGCAAGGGAATGCCCCGGCGGGATGGCGGCAGCGGCGACCTCTTTGTCCGCATCCGCATTGAGATTCCCCGCCACCTGACCGAAAAGCAGCGTGAACTGTGGCAGGAGCTGGCAAAGTTAGGCTGAGCCGGACAACACAAACAGACGCGGAGGCTTCCAGGGGAGCCCCCGCGTTTTTTTTACAGCATTCAGCCCCCCAGCGCCGTGTCCAGGGCCTGACTCAGCCCTCCATGAAAACGCACCGGAGAGGAATAACCATAAAAGCATGGTATGTTAAGGTATAATGGAGCCCAATACCTT
This sequence comes from Fretibacterium sp., assembly GCA_024695065.1. GTDB lineage: Bacteria > Synergistota > Synergistia > Synergistales > Aminobacteriaceae > JAFUYV01. The sequence continues at coordinate 10,708 of JAILIX010000031.1, forward strand.
ATCTGAGCAGGAGGGATTCACTGTGAAAAAGTTTGTTTTTGCGTTTTTCGCGGTTCTGGCACTGTCTCTGGGCTGCGCGTTTGCGGATGAGCCGGCGGCGCAGGAGGCAGAGGATAAGACGCTCAAAAAAGACGCGGCAGGGAACCCGATTGATTTAAAGACAAAGGACGGGCTTCGCATCGCCTACATGGGGACGTTCCGCATTATGGCCGCGCCGGAAGAGGGAGGAGAGGAGAAGGTCACAGACAAAATCGTCTCCGTCTTCATGGTTAAGGCGGACAGGGACATGACCCTTTGGGTGAACGCCCAGGGCGGTGTGGACACAAAGACAAACAAGTTCAGCTGCAACGACGACTGGTGTCATATTGCCGGCAACAGCAACAGGCAGGTGGAAATCCTTGAGGATATCTGGATGCGCGTGGAGTTCTTCCATGTCCTGCCTCTGGATAAATTCAGCGAGCTGCCCCGCATTGGCCGCTTTTTCGAATTTGCCTTCGCAGAGGCCGGGAAAGAGCCCTGCAAACTGGTCTACAAAAAAATCCGTGTTCAGCCATGGAAGGTCTGGAAGGAAGTTGAGAAAAAGGTTATCGCCATGGAGGAGGATGAGGAGGATATCGAAGACGGACAATCCGGGGATGCGCAAAAGGCTGAGGGGGCATAAACATGAAAAAGGCTTTCCTTGTTTTTCTGGCGGCGGCCGCGGTCCTGACGCTCATTCCCTGCTGCGTGTCCGCAGAACAGAATGCGGCAGCCTGTGAAACAGTGAAAAAGGATGCGGCGGGCAACGCCGTTGAACTGAGGACAAAGGACGGACTTCATATTGCCTATATGGGAACGTTCCGCCTTGCGGACGAAACGGAGAAGCCCACAAATGATGTTGTCTCCGTCTTCATGGTCAGGGCCGACAGGGATATGACCCTCTGGACGGACACCGGCGGCGGTGTGGATACAAAGACAAACAAGTTTAATTACAGGGACAGCAACTGGTGCCACATTGCCGGGAACAACACCAGACAGGTCGATATTCTGGAGGATATCTGGATGCGCGTGGAGTTCTTCCACGTCCTGCCTCTGGATAAATTCGGCGAGCTGCCCCGCGTCGGACGCTTCAATGAGTTTGCCTTCGCCGAGGCCGGCCACCCCGCCACGAAACTGGTTTACCGCAAGATAAGGCTTCAGCCCGCCTCCGCCCTGAAGGCGCTGGAACCGGCTCTCGTCGCCATAGAGGACAACGACTCGGATGAGATAGAGATCCCCACAGCCTCAAAACCCAGGACGAAGGAGAACGGGAATAAGCCGAAGCCTGATACAGCAAAGTCTGATTCAGCAACGCCTGATGCCGCGAAGTCTGAGGGCGGGAAGACCGGTGAGAAATCCGCTCCACAATCCGCTGCCGGCAAAATCTGGTTGGGACCTGTTCAGGTGACCGGGGACAACAGGGAAGACCTGGCAAAGGCGCTGGGTCTTGACAAAGGGACAATCACCTGCACGCCCGCTTCCGGAGGGAAACCGGCACAGCTGAACCTGTCCGGGGTCACCATTGAGAACCTGTTTACGGACCGTTACGACACCAGCCCCAGCCCGGCCTCATACCACTGGTGGTCCTATGCGGCAGTGTACTCCGAGGAGGACCTGATCATCAACGTCAGCGGGCTTAACCTGATTGATACCAGCGGCTTCAGCGTAAAAGGGGCAAACCTGCACGGGATATTCTCAAGGGGGAACCTCACGATCCAGGGCGACGGCAGTTTCATCGTCCACAACGGCAATGTGACGAACAACAACAGCGTGGATTACCGCGACAGCATTGCCGTGTATGCGGCGGGGACCCTGACTGTGAAGGACAGCGTATCGCTCCTGGCAGAGGGAGGCAGAAGCGAGCGCAACAGTGCAGGCCTGCGGGGCAACAGGGGAATCCGCATTGACGGCAGCGCTGAGGTTATCGCCTCCGGCGGCCTGGCCCTCTGCAGCTTTGGCTGCTGGGAAGGGCCCGTGGAGGTTCACGGCGGGACGCTCTCGATGTTTGGGGAAATGAGGGCCCTCGAGGGCACTCTGCTCCTTAAAGACGGTTTTACCGCCGTTACGAACACGGAGACGCCGAACGCCGAGGACAATAAAGAGAAGACCGCCGGGAGCCTCATGCCGGGAACTTACTCAGAGGAGGCAAGGACATTCAGGTATATCAAGGTCTCCGCGATGCCTGCGTCCGTGCCTCAGCCCAGTGGGAAACCTGAACCCCAGCCCGCTCCCCAAAAGGCACCGGTTCCGAAGCCCGCCGCAAAGCCCGCGCCCAGGACAGCTCCTGAGCCGGAAAAGCCGGCTGCCTCTCAAAAAACACTGACCAGGGAGAACTTCGCCGATTCTCTGTGGACGGCTGTGTCTCAGGAGTCGCTGAAAACGGCCCTCAGTTCCGGCGCGGATATCAACGCCGCAAACAGCTGGGGGAACACGGCGCTGCTTGTTGCCGTAGTGCGCAGAGAGCCGGATATCGCCTTCATCAACGCCCTGATAAAGTCCGGCGCGGATCTCAACATGGGGGATGGTTTTGGCTGCACTGCGCTGATTCGGTCCGTCAGGCGGTCCGACCCCAGGCCGGAGGTCATTGCCGCGCTGCTGGACGCCGGAGCGGACACGGCGGTGAAGGACCAGTGGGGCCACACCGCTGCCGATTACGCACAGAGGAATGGAAAATTAAAAGGCACAGATGTGCTGAAGCGCCTGGAGGCAGCCAATAAGCAGCCCTGACCTGCCGGACCGGTAAAATCAAATCGAAGCTGCTGCAGATGAAAGGAGATGCTGCGTCATGAAAAAAATTTTGTGTGGTTTGCTGTGCGTGCTTTTGTCGGTCCCGGCTTTCGGGGCCATTTCCGATAAAGAATTTCTGAGACTCTGCCGGAAAGGCAAGGCGGAGGAGATCGCAGCCGCGATCAGGGACGGAGCAAACCTCAGCGCCAGGAATAAGCAGAAGGAGACGCCCGTGATCATCGCAGCGGCATACAACACTTATGAGGCCGTCAAGGTTCTGGTGGATGCCGGCGCGGACCTGAAGGCCGTGGGCAGGGACGGCGAGACGGCGCTCATGGCGGCCTCAGTGAACAAGGATCCTAAAATTGTCTCAATGCTGCTTCAGGCCGGGGCGGATATTAAAACCAGAGCCAGGGATAACGTCTCGGTGATGATGGCTGCCGCGGTCAACGAAAACCCCGAAGTCCCGGCTTTACTGATAAAGGCCGGGGCGGATGTGAACACCGCAACGGAGAAAGAGGGCCTCACGCCGCTGTTTGTTGCCGCCGGGAACAATAACAATCCGGAGGTCTTCAGGATTCTGCTGGATGCCGGCGCCAACGCTGCCCTGAAGGACAAGAAGGGCCGGACAGTGCTTATGGCTGCCGCGCGGAACCGGAAGACTTCGGCTGAAATCGTCGACCTTCTCATCAAGGCCGGGGCCGACATCAACGCGGTCAACGCGGAGGGCAGCACAGCTCTGGACATCGCGGCGGACAGGCCCAATCCGGCAGCTTTTATCGCTCTGACAAGAGCCGGCGCCGATGCCGGCAAGGTCGATAAGGATGATATTTCGTATATGCTGAAGTCCACCGCCGAGAAAGGGAACGCCGATATTATCGCGGATCTGGTGAAATCCGGGGCGGATGTGAATGCAGCGGATCAGAGAGGCGAAACGCTCCTGATGAAGATCGTTGACTCCCGCGAACCCAATCAGGCGGTGATTGACGCACTGATAAAAGCCGGCGCAAACGTCAACGCGAAGGACTCCAGTGACAGAACTGCCCTTTCTCTGGCGGCCGAAAAAAGGAACCCGGCCCCAGAACTTGTCCACGCGCTGATTAAAGCCGGGGCCGATGTCAATCACAGAGACGGCTACGGCCAGACGATTTTGATGAAAGCCGTTGGCCGCGGCGGACCGGAAGTTATTGCTGCGCTGATTAAAGCCGGGGCGGATATCCATGCTGTGGATTCCCGCGGGCGGACGGCGCTGCATATAGCCATCTCGCGCAGCCCCGAAGCCATTGGCCTGCTGGCAAAGGCCGGGGCCGATGTCAACGCGGCGGACGACAAGGGCCGGACACTCCTGATGAACGCCCTCAGAAGCAATTCCGATCTCAAGACAATCAGGGCGCTTATCCAGGCCGGAGCGGATGTCAACGCCGCCGCCAGGGACGGGAACTGGAACGTGCTGAATACGGCGATACAATTCTGCGGCAGACAGGAAACGATAGACGCTGTCCTTAACGCCGGGGCCGACGTCAACGCGGCGACCAGTGACGGCTATAGGCCAGCCTTCTTCATCTTCAACAGGAGCAAGCCTCTTGAGCTTCTGAATTCCCTTATCGCCGCGGGACTGGACGTGAACACTGCCCAAAAAGACGGCGGGACGCTTTTGATGAGGGCTGTGCAGAACCCGGACAAAGACTGCCGCGGCATTGTGGAGATGCTGCTTAAGGCGGGAGCGGACCCCAACGCGGCCTGTCACAAAGATGGGCGCACAGTCCTCATGCAGGCTGTGAGTCAGCAAAAGCTGGACGCCGACGTCATCACCATGCTGCTCAAAGGCGGAGCGGACCCCAACGCGGCTCTTAAGGACGGGACAACGGCACTGATGATCGCTGTGAAGCAAAACCCGGGAGGGGACATTATCCGTGCTCTGGCCGGAGGAGGAGCCAACCTCAACGCTGTGAACAGCAACAAAAGGTCGGCGCTTCACCTGGCGGCTCAAGAGGGCAGGCGAAGTCTGGAAGCCATCCGCGCTCTCATCGCCGCCGGAGCGGACGTGAATCTGAGGGACAACCGGAACTATACGGCTTTGATGTATGCCCGCGGCGACGACGTGGAGGGGATCAGAGCTCTGCTGGACGCCGGGACGGACGTTCACGTCAGGGCCCCGGAGCAACGCACGGCGCTGTCGCTCGCGGGCACGAACAAAAATACCGTCCCGGAGGCCGTCACCCTTCTTCTGAAGGCCGGTCTGGACCCGAACGAGACGGATAAATTCGGGGATACTGTGCTGATGGCTGCCGCCCGCAACGTCGGCAACCCGGGGGTCATCGAGGTGCTGCTGGACGCCGGAGCGGACGCAGGCGTAAAGAATCCGGGCGGCAAGCGGGCCTTTGATTTCGCTAAAAAAAACAAGAAACTCGCCGGTTCCAACGCCCTGAAACGCCTGGAGCAGGCTGCCAGATAGGTGTTTTTAATCCACGGGGCCGCCAAAGGCCCCGTTCACCCTTTATCAGCAGGGCTGTCGCTAAAGGGAGGGAATCATGAGCTACGGTTTTTCAGTTTTGATGTTCTGTTTTTCCGCGCTGCTTCTGATTTATGCCGGGTTAGTCTCTCTGGGATTGACAGGGCTGATTCCAAAACAATGGGCCGTCCATATGAGCGATCCCCAAACCTACGCCCGGAACTTTGCCAAAATCCTTGCACTCACGGCTCTGGCTCCCGCGCTCAGCGGCCTTGCAGGGCTGTTTGGGGACGTCGAAAGGAACCCCTTTGTGCCGCTGCTGACCTTGATCCTGGGGATTGCAGCAGCCCTCTGGCTGGGGGTGCGCCTCACTGAGAAAAAGCTGTTATCCTCCAGTCAGGCCGCTGCCGTTCCCGACGAAGACGCCGAAGAAATTGAAGAAGAAATTGAAGAAGACGAACCCATCGAGCCAGCGGCCGGTATGCCGGCTTTTGATGAGGCATTCCCCGGGCTCTGCCGCTGGCTTGCCCTGAGCCTGCTTCTGATGACAGGATTCGCGTGGGTTACGGCGTTCCGGCTGTTTGATCCGATGGCGGACGTTTTGGGGTATGGATTCTTCGCGCTGTGGGGCGGCGCAATCATCGCCGGCGCTGTGGGCGCATCCCTTCTGCGGAAGCGCATACGGGACCTTGAGCGCGGAACGGCGCTGATCTTTCTGATGCTTTTCAGCCTTCTGACGGGCTTTATCCTCTCCATAACGATGCTGCCCTATTCCCAGGCCACGGTTGCTCAGGTGTATCTTCCGCCTCTGGCGATGTTCGCGCTGATAAGCCTGTATTCCGGAATCAGCGGCAGCGGCAGTTTCTCCTCGCTGCTTTTATGGGGGCTGGCTGCCGCTCTGGGGCTCAGGTTTTATCCTGGGACCTCGTGGGCGGCGTTCGCACTGAGTGTTGTGGTGATCCTTATCTTCGTTGCTTTGGCGGGCAAAGGCATGGATGAAGCCCGGGCCGCCGCCGCTGAAGCCCCGGACCCCGGACAGACTGCCGTCACAGGCGCCCTGTCGTTTTTCATCGGTCTCATGTTATGCATCTCATTATGGATACTCCTGGGGAGCATTTTTTCCAGAGACAGGAAATAACAGAATAAGGAGCGATATCATGGCGAAAAAAAGGCTTGGGTACGGCGATTTTTACTGCTGGAACTGCGGAAAGAATATCGAGAAAGGACATGACAGCTGTCCGTTCTGCGGCGCGGAATACGGGGGGGATGAAAAGTTCGGAGATGTTCCGTCGCCGGGCGCCGGAGGCGTGGGCTGGTCCCATCAGGAGAATCACCCCTCCTTCGAGGCCTCCCACCGGCGGAACCGCAGGATGTTCCAGATATTCATGGTCATTCTGAGCCTGGGTATAGGCTTTATCCTGTTTGTTCTTCCGGGAGAGCTGGAATTTAACGAGGAGGGACTGAAGATATACGCCGGGGTTCTGGCCATCGTCTGGGCCATTGACCTGATCTGGTACTTTGTCTCCAACAAGAGCAAAAAAGGCTGGGAAGGGGCTGTCATCGGCAAGGAGAAAGAGGAATACACGAGAGAGATCAGGGACGAGGACAACGACACCACGAGGACGGAACACCACACCCGCTACATCGTCCATTTCCGGAAGGATGACGGCAAAAGGGAGAAGCTGACCGTCACGGACAGCCCGGAGTGGTATGACTATCTGAACGAAGGTGACCGCGTCCGGTATCACGGGAAGAAGTCCATGAACTACTACGAAAAATACGACAAGTCCCACGACGAGTTTATCCCCTGCGCCGGCTGCGGCTCCCTCCGGGACGCCCGGGAAAAATTCTGCGGGCGCTGCGGCTGCATCATTCTGAAAGCCCGGTAAGGCTCAGAGGAAGGCTTACACTCCCTCCGCCTCCCCGCAGGGGGACGGGGGGATTTCTTCTCCGCGTATCTTCTCTCTCAGCTGTTCCTCAAATTCAATTTTTGATTTATAGGCCTGACGTTCCTCCTTTTGTGTGAGCTCCCGGAGTTTCCTCTTCAGGAAGAAAAGGATAACTCCGGCGAACGCCGGGTATATCTCCTGGCTTTCTATGGCCTTTATCCGCCCTTCGATGTAAGCCCGGCTGACCTTCCCCCCCTGACGCCTCATCCCCCGGACATAGGATCTGTAGGCTTCACGCCTTGCCCGCAGAAGCCCTGTTGATGTATCCAGGCCATCCAGCCCGTTGAGGTGGAGGACATCGTTGATGTCCCTTTCAAGGACTTTGTCCTCCGGGTAGGTGTATATCCTCCCCTTCTCGCTGTACCGGATCTTGTCCATGTGGTTTTTGTCATAAGGGTCTATCGTGATTTCCCGGTCTCCCTTTGAGGCGTCGCAGCACAGGATATGCCGTCCTTCCGGCCAGTCCTCTTTGTCTGCTGTCCGTCCCCCGTCACAGACCCCGATCATATTCTCATAGTCCAGAACCCGGTCCAGATTCTTGTCCACGGGGGCCCGATGTTCAATGGTTGTGCTGCCCGCGTCCCCTATCCGCCTCATGCAGTAACCGCAAAGCCCATGCTGCTCCCTGATGAGACTTTTACGGATTTTGGACTTATCCAGACTGTCAAAAGCCCTTCTCGCGGCCTGGGGGTCCTGCCTGTCAAGAAGGTACTTCCGCTCCGTTTTAACGCGGCTGATGTTGTCGGCAGCCTCTTTTGAGGGCGGCGATTTCCGGATGTAAAGCATGGCTATTCCTCAACAATCCACTTGTTGACTTCAAAGAATTCCCTCAGCCGCTTTGACGTGACAGAGTCCCTGCCCAGTTTCTCCTCCGCCGCTTCCACGATTTTCTCAGCCTTCTGCAGATCATTTTCGTCAAGGGCCCCTTCAATTTCCTGCCGCCATTTCCGGAGCTCCTGCGGCATATCCATGCTGCCCTGCGTCAGTTCCACAACGTCTCCGATGTTGTAACCGTAGGCATCCGGAAGGTACTTCACGATGTCAGGGGTCTCCATGAGAATCAGCTTCGCCTCCTCCGCCGAGGAGATGACGATGGGCGAGTGCGTGGCAATGATGAACTGAACATTGGGAAATGTCGCCCGCAGCGCCCCAAGGATTCTCCACTGCCAGCGGGGGTGAAGATGGATGTCGATTTCATCGATCAGCACAACGCCCTCCAAAGCTCCCGGATCCTTCAGCCGCGGATTCAGAAGAACCGTCCGGTAGGCAAGTTCCATGATAAGGCACAGGATACTCTGATAGCCGGCGCTCAGGTTATGGATGAGATAACCCTTTTCGCCCTCGGAGAACACAAGGCGGCTTAATTTGGGCGAGAAATCAACCTGCGGCGCGGTTTCACTTTCTTCAAGCTCTTTGATGAATTTTGATACGATACGTTTAAATAAACGATATTCTTCAATTTCATGCCTGTATTTATACTCCGCGTAATCCATGTTTGCGCACCAGTTCTGGACGGTGTCAAACACTTTCTGATCGTTCAGGCAGTCCACATTCAGGCAGTCCGCGTAGCCCTGCCGCCGCTCCACCGGACCTCCCGGCTGCTTCACCTCCTGAGTGGTGTTGAAGAAGCCTCTTACAGCGCTTTGATAAGAGAGCAGAGGCAGGGAAGCGTCTTTGTCATTCACCAGCTCCTTCATTTTATTCGCCGCATCGAAATTGCTGGTCTCAGAGCTGTTCAGCTCTCTGGTCTGCTGGTATGTGTACTCCTCATTGCAGAAATCCAGCGTGCAGCCTATGGCTGCCGGCAGAAACTGTTCCATGCTTTCCGTTACATCCCCGACACGGCTGGAAACCATCCGGATGTCCTGTCCCTCCATCGTCCTGGCCTCCTCGGGCCAGAAACAGGAAAACAAGTGGCCCAGCGCCACACTCAGCCCCTTTAACAGCGATGACTTTCCTGCGCCGTTGTCGCCGATGATGAGATTGATCCCCGGCCCGAAGTCCAGCGCCAGGTCCTCCATACCTCTGTAATTCACAAGATGTATGTTTTTAATCTGCATTTTCAGCACCTCCGTCTGATGATGACAGCTGCTCCCTGCCGTGTCCCTGCATTCAGAACGTTCGTATACTGGCGGTGAAGTTCCTCCGGCGTGCCCCCGTTCCGGCAGCCGTCAGACTCAGGAAGCCTTCCAAAGCAACAATGCCCGTTTTCGTCATGCAGCCTCTGAAAGTTATCAATTCCTTTATTTTCTTTGCATATTTTATCATATAAAAAATAAGGACCTCAAAAGACGAGGCGCTTCCGACTGTCAAAAAACCGGCGCAAAAATCAGAGCGTATAATATATTAGATTTTTACGTATCCCCGGGGAGGAATTGCCGAATGTTTATTATGGACGACGGCATCCGGCTGAACCTTAAACTGGATATGCCGGATAGAATGACAGAGGGAAAATGTCCCATAGTGATCGTGATTCACGGTTTCACGGGACATATGGAGGAGCGGCACATCACCGCCGTGTCCAGGACGCTCAGCGAAGCCGGGTGCGCTGTTCTGCGGGCGGACATGTACGGCCACGGCAAAAGCGGCGGGGAATTCGGCAAACACACGCTGTATAAGTGGCTGACCAACGCCATGACCGTGATTGACTATGCGCGGGACCTGGACTTTGCGGCGGATATTTATCTTTGCGGGCATTCCCAGGGCGGGCTGACCGTGATGCTGGCGGCCGCCATGAAGCACGACGAAATCAGCGGCCTGATCCCTCTCTCCCCGGCATGGATGATCCCAGAACAGGCAAGGCAGGGAATCATCCTCGGCCAGCACTTCGACCCGGACAACATCCCCGACGTTATTCCTCCGTGGCGCTACACAGGTCTGGAGGGAAATTATCTCCGCGTGGCTCAGACCCTTCACGTGGAGGACGCGATAGACCGCTATCACGGCCCGGTTCTGATTGTGCACGGCGAAGAGGACGGGGACGTGCCTGTTCATTACAGTGTGGAAGCAGCCAGACGGTACCGCAGCGCCAGGCTCGTCCTGATTCCTGGGGACACGCACTGTTACGATTATCATCTGGATAAGGTGACCGAAGCTGTCAAGGCGTGGATATCGGAGCAAATCCGCGCGCGGAATCCATATGCAGGCGGCTGAAACAGGAAAAAAATCAGTTGACAACCTTTAAAAGTGTATTATATTAGTTGTGGATTCAGCGTGGAAAATCATATCAGCGCTGTTCATATTTTATCAAAAAGCAGGAGGATGTTCTTATGAAGAAAGTGCTGTTTGTTCTGATGGTCCTTGCGGTTGCAGCAGCGGCTCCCTGTGCCGGCGCGGAGCGTGTTCTGCGCTGGAATGAGGTCAACGGAGAGACTTACGGGGCTACAGTTGCGGCCCATGCTTTCGCGGACAAGCTGGCGACGCTCTCCGGCGGCGCGCTGAAGATTGAGCTGTACACGAACGGCACCCTGGGTTCGGAAGCGGAATCCATGCAGGGCATACAGATGGGCACGCTGGATATCTTCCGCGGAAACGCCTCCTCCCTGCCGAATTACGGGGCAAAGGTCATCGGCGCCACCGGCCTGCCCTATGTGTTCAGGGATATGGCTCATTTCCAGGAAGTGGCGGTCAGCCCTCTCGGCGACGAACTGCTTCAGAGCGTTGCTGACGCCAACTGCGGGTACATTGCCCTCGGCTGGCTGGTGGAGGGGCCGCGCAGCCTTTTCATCACCCCGGATGTCTATAAGAAGCTGGGCGAGCCGGCCTCTTTCTCATTCAACATGATGTCCGGCCTCAAGATCCGTGTTCCGGAAACCGACCTGATGGTCAACACCATGAAGGCGCTGAAGGCTTCCGCGACGCCCATCGCCTACGCTGAACTTTACACCTCCCTTCAGTCCGGCGTGGTTGACGGCGCTGAGAACGGAGTCACCTCCTACATGGACAACTCCTTCAACGAAGTTGCCCCTTATTTCATCACGGATGCCCACACCTTTGGCTGCGGCGTTATCCTTGTGTCCACCGACACCTGGAATTCCCTCAGCGATGAGGAGAAGGGCTGGATGAAGGAAGCCGCGCTCACGGCCCGCACAGCCTGCTATGAGTACAATCAGAAGCAGGAGAAATCGTGCTTCGACAGCTTTGCGGCTAAGGGCATCAAACTTCTGCCGGTGAGCGATATCGCTGAGTGGCAGAAAGCCTGCGCTCCGCTTTACGAGCAGCAGAGCGAGGAAATTCAGAAGATCATTGCCCGCATACAGGGCGGAAAATATTGATTCTTCTGTAATCCGCGCAGCATTATTATATTGAACGGGTAAGAACAAATCTGCGCTGCAGGCTCACGACAGCGCAGATTTTTTTTGGGGAAAGGAGCCTACTTTGGCGGCATTTCAAACTGTATGGGAAAAAGTGGACGCTGTGGTTTTCGGCGTCGTGAAGTACGTCTGCGTATTGATTTTAACGGCTCTGGTGGCGGTGGTTTTCTCCATCTTCTTCGGCCGCTACGTGCTCAGCAGCTCTCCAATATGGGGCGAGCCCTTCTCCCTGCTCTGCCTCGTCTGGATAAGTCTGCTGGGGTCGGCTCTTGCTGTCCGTCATGACGAGCACCTTCGGGTGACCATGTTTGATGAAAAGCTGGGAAAGAAGGGCATATTTCTGACGGAAATCCTGAGCATTGCCTGCATTGCCGTTTTCTCAGCGTTCCTGATTTACTACGGCGGAGCTCTGACCCGGAAAGGCGCTATGAACAACATGGCCGGGATTAATGTCCCCTATTCCGTGATGTATATTTCCATGCCGGTAACCGGCGTGCTGAATCTGTTCGGCATCATCGGCAGACTGCTTGAGAGGAGAGAAGCGAAATGACAGCCGCATCCACAGCCACTCTTATCCTGATAGGTGTTTTTCTGCTGCTGATCTTCCTCCGGGTGCCCGTTGTCTACGCCATTGGCATCGCGTCCCTGATTGATTTCTTTTATCTGGGCATCAATCCCATGCAGATGGCGCTGAAGTTCGTGAGCAACCTGAATTCCTACACGCTGCTCGCTGTGCCCTTCTTTATCCTGATGGGCGAACTGATGAGCGCCGGCGGCATCACAGACACCCTGATTGAGTTCTCCCGCCAGCTTGTCGGCTGGTTCAGGGGCGGCGCCGCGATGGTAAACGTGGCGGCGTCGTTCTTCTTTGGTGGCATCTCCGGCTCTTCCTCCGCGGACTGCGCCTCCCTGGGGCCCATAGAGATCAGGATGATGGAGGAGCAGGGCTATGACAGGGAGTTCTCCACGTGCCTGACGATGGCCAGCTCGGTGGAGGGCATCCTGGTGCCTCCGTCGCAGAACATGGTGATCTACACCCTTGCGGCGGCCGGCGTAACTCAGGTCTCCATCGGCCAGCTTTTCGTGGCCGGCTATATGCCGGGGGCAGTGCTGTCGCTTGTGCTGATGATCTACTCCTATTATTACGCCAGAAAAATGAATATTCCTACCATTGGGCGCTTCAGCCCCACAGCGGCGCTGCTTGCTTTCTGCAGAGCCATATGGGGCATGATGGCTGTGCTGATCGTGGTGGTGGGAGTCATAGCCGGAGTGTTTACCACCACGGAATCCGCGGCCTGCGCCGTGGTCTGGTCCCTTGTGGTGGGGCTGTTCATCTACAGGGGCTTCGGGATTCGCGATATCCCGAATATCTTTATAGGCGTGGTGCGGACGCTTGGCAAGGTGCTGATCCTTCTTGGTGTATCCGGGGCTTTCACCTATCTGCTGACTTACCTCAAAATTCCCGGCAAGGTGGCGGAGCTGCTGTTCTCCATTACCCGCAATAAATATCTTATCCTCCTGATGCTGAACTTCCTGATGCTGGGTCTCGGCTGTCTTATTGAGATGGCGTGCCTGATCCTCATGCTGACGCCTGTGATACTGCCGATATGGATTCAGATGGGTCTGTCGCCCATTCACCTCGGCATTGTCATGGTGCTTAACCTTGGCATTGGTCTTCTGACACCTCCGGTAGGCTCCACGCTGTTCATCGGCTCGGCCATTTCCGGCATAAAAATAGAGACGCTGGCGAAAAAGATGCTGCCGTTCTATCTGACTATGGCTGTTGCGCTGCTCATAATGACCTATTTGCCGGACAGCTTCATGTGGCTTCCGGATCTGCTGTATAAATAATAAATAAGGGAAACAGGAGGGAAACTTTTATGGCACTCTGGCAGAATGATGAGGAAATGTTCGCGCTGATGAAGGAGCGTCTGTACACGCCCGTTGTGGGAGATATTCTGGATCAGATGGGATACCGGCATCAGTTTTTGCCGGCTCCCATCCGTCCTCTTGTATCCCAGGTGCCGATGAGCTGCTATGTCAGCAGCGGGCAGCCCAACAACCGGATCAAGGTTGCGGGGTACGCCTGTCCGGTGCTGGAAAACGACGTCTACGGCGAGCCTGAGAAGCCCTTCGGCTACATGACGGAGGCGCTGGATCAGCTGAAGCCCAACGAGGTATACGTGGCGACCGGGGCTCATCACAGCGCCCTGTGGGGGGAGCTTCTGACCGCCAGCGCAAAGGCGCGCGGCGCGGTGGGGGCAGTGCTGGACGGATATACAAGGGATACGCCGCAGGTGCTGGAACAGAATTTCCCTGTTTTCTGCACAGGCACATGGGCGCAGGACTCCTCGGTCCGCACTTATGTCTTTGATTACCGGTGCGATATTGAAATTGGACAGGTGACCGTCCACAATGGAGATATTGTCTTCGGCGACGTGGACGGAGTGCTGATTATCCCCAAAGAAATCATGGAGGAAGTGATTTCCCGCGCTCTGGATAAGGCCGGCAAGGAGAAGACCATGAGGAAGGCAGTGGAGGGCGGCATGCTGGTCACGGAAGCCTTCGCCAGGTTTGGCGTGCTCTGATTCAATTTCAGGGGACAGCCGGGAAAGCAGCGCGCCCTTCCTGCCGGGAAGGACTTTGAAACCCTGAGGACTCAGACTGAATCCTCAGGAAAAGAGGAGATAACGATGAAATTTACAGAATCCCAGGAACGGGAGTTTGACATTCGCAAATGGTATGATTTATCCGGGCAGGTGGCGGTGGTGACAGGCGGGGCCACAGGCCTTGGGCTGGCCATTACCCGCTGCCTTGTCAGCGCGGGGGCAAAGGTGTGCGTTGCCAGCCGCGGAAAGACAGAGAACACCGAAGAAGCGCTTCGCCCGCTGGGGGACGCTGTTTCGAGCTATTCCTTTGATGTTACGGAGACGGACAAGGCGGAATCTCTGGCAGAACAGGTTGTCCGCGACCACGGCAGATTCGATATTCTGGTGAACAACGCGGGGAACCACTGCAAAAAGTTCATATGGGACATGACCGTGGAGGATTACCGCCGCGTGCTGGACGTCCATCTGGTCGGCGCTTTTGCCCTGACGAAAGCGGCAGTTCCCTTCATGAAGAAGCAAGGGAGGGGCCGCATCCTGTTTCAGGCCAGCATGACCAGCTATATCGGCCAGCCCATGGTGGCGGGTTACTCCACGTCAAAGGCCGGTATCCTTGGAATGATTCACACTCTGACGGCTGAGCTGGCCGAGTTCGGCATTACGGTCAACGCTATTGCCCCGGGCTGGATAGATACGCCCATGTTCCATAAGGCCACGGATAACGATCCGCCGCGTCTGGCAAAGATAATGGGGCGCATTCCCGCCAAATCCGTTGGGGATCCGATGGATGTGGGCATGACGGCGGCGTTCCTCTGCAGCGATGCCGCGCGTTATATCACCGGAAGCTGCATTCCCGTGGATGGAGGAGCCCTTATCGGCTTTTAAGGAAAATGAAGCATACCTTTGACGAAAATTTGTACCTGACCAACGAAACAGGCCGGCATCTGTACCACGATTACGCGGAGCATCTGCCCATCATCGATTACCACTGTCATCTGAATCCCAGGGAGATTGCCGGGGACCGCGAGTTTGAGGATCTGGGAGAGATGTGGCTGAGCGGTGATCACTACAAATGGCGCTGTATGCGTACCTTCGGCATTGATGAGCGTTATATCACCGGAGAGGCGGGGTATCGTGAAAAATACAGGGCGTTTGCGGAAATTCTGCCGAAACTGGCGGGAAACCCGATTTACATCTGGTGCGCGCTGGAACTGAAGCGATATTTTGACATCAGCGAGCCTCTTGGGCCTGAAAATGCCGATGATATCTATGAGCGCACAAAGGCCCTTATCCGTGAGAAGCACATCACGCGCCGGTGGTGCATGGAGCGTTCCAATGTGCGCCTTGTCTCCACCACGGAGGATCCCATTGACGATTTGCATTATCACCGTCAGATCGCGGAAAGCGGATTCAAAACCCGTGTCATAACCGCTTTCCGTCCCGATAAGGCAATGTTCATCGATAAGCCGGGCTTTTCGGATTATATCCGCCGTCTGTCTGAGGCAGCGGGCATGGCCATAACATCGTTCCAGGAGCTTCTTCAGGCTCTGGAGCTGCGGCTGAAATATTTCCGCCAGGTCACGGGAACGACGGTCAGTGACGACGGTATTCCATTCTTCGCGTGGGAACCCTTTACGGATAAAGAAGCGGACGCTGTGTTCAGAAAGGGGCTGTCAGGAGAGCCGCTGACCTTCCGGGAGGAAAACCTGTACCGCAGCGCATTCCTCTTTAATATGGGGCGCCTCTATAAAAGGAACGGGTATGTCATGCAGCTGCATATCGGGACCTATCTTGACGCCAACACAACGCGCGTGGCGCGTATAGGGCAGTCCACGGGGTTTGACTGCTGCGACGACGCCACAGCCGTGATGAGCGTCGGGAAACTGCTGGATGCCCTGACCGCGGCGGAAGAACTGCCTAAAACAATTCTGTATCCGCTGGACGGGACAAAAATTGAGTCCTGGGCAATTCTGGCCGCAGGGTTCTGTGACGCGTCAGGAGCGGGGCTGAGCCTCAGCGGGACAAAGGGCAGGGTTCAGCTGGGCGCGCCCTGGTGGTTTAACGACACCGCCTACGGAATCCGACGCCAGTTTGAATCCTGCGCGCCGCTTTATCCCCTGTCCCTTTCCGTCGGAATGCTGACGGACAGCCGCAGTTTCATCAGCTATCCGCGACATGAGCTGTACCGCCGCGTACTGTGCGATTATCTGGGAGATTTGGTGGAAAAGGGAGAGTACTTCTCCGGCGAGGAAAACCTCAGAGAAATGATTGAAAACATCTGCGTGAGGAACGTCAACGAATTCTTCGGCTTCGGCGTGGAGCTGTAGCCGTTTCAAAAATCAGAATAGTGGGCTGAGACATCAGGCCCACTATTTTTTTATCTTTCGCACTCCCGGCAAGGGAGGACTTCCTTCTCCTGATATTTATAAATGATGTGGAACTCGTGATGTCCCAGCGCCTCGCTTTTGCTTGGCGTGCCGGACGCGACGTCCCCCACCAGCCGCGCCAGATCGGAAGCGCTTTCCTCTATGCTGCGGGAGCCTTCCAGTATTGTCCCGGCATTGAAATCCATGTCGCCGGACATTCTGGCATATGTATCCGCATTGCCTGTTATCTTGATGCAGGGGGCCACGGCGTTGCCAACAACATTTCCACGGCCTGTGACGAGAAAAACGATATGGGCGCCGCAGCTTGTCAGATCCATCAGGCCCTCATTGTCGCTGGGATTCGTGATGCCAAAGTCCATGTAATAGGGATCCGGCGTGGAATCCAGCAGCCACAGTCCCGGGAAGGCCGGCCTCTCCGAGACTTTCAGCACGCCCTGAATCGGCTTTGTCCCGCTCTTGATCACCGCGCCCATGCTCTTTTCCTCAATGGTCGAGAGCCCGCCGGCGAAATTGCCGGGGCTGATGGAGTACTGGCGGGCGTGCTGGCAGTAGGCCAGCGCCTTGTCATAGGTATACCTCAGCTGCTGCCGCACCTTTTCATTGGCCGCGCGGGATTCCAGATATTGGTCCAGCCCCACCGCTTCTACAATCTCCTCAAAAATTGCCGTGCCGCCCTGCTCAATCAGCCGGTCAAAGAAACGCCCGGCAACCACGTTCCCGGCCAGCCCGCTGGTGTAGTCGCTGCCTCCGCACTCTCCGCCTATGACAAGATCGGCAAATGACATGGGGACCCGCGGCGTTTCCTTCAGCAAATCCAGGGCTGTCCGCGTCCACTCAAGGCCACAGTGAACAGAAGGATGGGTTCCGCCCTTATCCTGAATGAAAAACCATTCAGCAGGCTTTCCCTCTTCAGCCGCGATTTTAGCCAGCCACTCCGGCTGCATATACTCACAGCCAAGGCCCACCGCCAGCACCGCCCCCACGTTGGGATGACGGATCAGGCTGATTATCTGCCGGACCGCATACTGATTGTCCGTGCATCCGTCAAAGCCTATAAGCTCCACATCAGGGCTGCCGCTGCGCCTGACAATCTCACGCGCCACGAACTCCGCGCACTTGACCGTGTAAACAACCAGCAGATGATTGCGGATTCCCTTTGTCCCGTTGGCCCTTGCGTATCCCAGCCATTCCGGCACCCGGCCGTCCGGAGTTTTGGAAAGGTTGAATTGATTATTCATATTTCGTGTCCTTAGGCGCCCCCGTGTGAATATCCAGGTGGCTGCTCCTTTCGTCGTAAATGCTCCGTATATTGTGCAGGTGAACCCACTCGCCGGCCCGTATGTCCGTTGTGGCCTGACCGATGACAACCTCGTACTTTATTATTTTTTCCCCGTCCGCGATGTCCCTCAGTGCCAGCTTATGGCCCCTGGGAATTTTCACGGCCGCCTCAGACTGCAAAGACGCCGCCTCCCCCAGCAGCCGGACGCTGCCGGGCTGAAGCTCATCCAGCGCGGTTGCGACGTTGTCCTTTGGGGAAATCACAAAAGCCCGCTGCATGGACATCTTCCGCCTCAGTATCCAAAGGCCAGGGCGCCGCCGTCCACGGCAAAGTCCTGACCGGTGATGTAGGACGCGCCGGGACCGATAAGGAACCGCGCCATGGCCCCCAGATCACGCGTATCGCCATACGCGTGAAACGGCATGCGGCTGAGAATTTTCTTCTCCCTCTCCCCGTCCACAATCTGCTGGTTCATTTTGCTGCGGAACCAACCCGGAGCAATTGAGTTGACGCAGATGTTGTCGCCGGCCCATTCAACAGCCAGAGCACGTGTCATGGAAAGCACGGCCCCCTTGCTTGTGCAGTACGGCACGACCTCGGAGAACCCAAGGTGAGCGCTCATGCTGGTGATATTGATGATCCGTCCTTTGCCTTCGGCCTTTTTCAGAAACGGGTAGCAGAGGACGCTCATCTGAAAGACATATTTGACGTTGACATCCATAATCATGTCAAACTTATCCATCGGGAAGGTCTCGGCACGGCATTTGTGGGAAACGCCGGCGTTGTTCACCAGGAATTCAAGCGTTCCGCCGTTGTCCGCAGTGACAGTGTCAATGAACGCCTTCATCCCCTCTGTATCGCCGATGTCGCCCGCAGCATGTATAACGCCCTGCGCGCTCTCTCCGCAGCCATCCTTGGGTCTGCCTGTGCGGCTGACGACGTACACCTTCGCGCCGGCTTCCGCCAGAACATTGGCAATCTGAAACCCGATCCCGCTGGATCCGCCCGTAACAATGCCTGTCTTTCCGCTGAGTTCCGACACTTTCCTATTCCTCCTCAGGCGAACCGCCGCTGTATGCTGCCTTAAATTATATACTCATTTCCGGTATTCCTGGCACACATAGCTGCGGCAGGCCCTGTCTATCAGATCCCAGTCCAGCTCAGCTCCCACTCCAGGTTTGTCCGGCACATGAATTATGCCCTCGCCGTCGATAGGCAGGGCGCCCTTCATGGGCAGGCGGTAGTTATCCTCCGGCACGAAATACTCGAAGAATTCGCAGTTCTTTACAGCGCAGCTGACGTGCAGGTTCACCATGTCCATGTAGTTCATGGTGGTGGTATGCACCTCACAGTTCATGCCAAAGGCCTCGGCAAGGTGGGCAATCTTGAGTGTCCCCGTGACGCCGTCCTTCCATGACACGTCTGCCCGTACAATGTCCGCTGCCCTCTGGTTTATGACCTGCGCAACGCCCCAGTGACAGCCGCGGGTTGTCTCTGTGGCGGCGATGGGGATATCCAGCGCCGCGCAGAGCTGAGTGTACTTGTTCAGCTCAAAATCACGGAACGGCTCCTCAAACCACTTGAAATCCAGTCTCTCCAGCTGCCGGCCGACGCGTATCGCGTCCGCGAGAGTGTAATCTCCCACGGGATCGGAGAACAGCATGAAATCCGGGCCAAGCTCCCTGCGCAGGGCTTCGTGAACCTTCATGTCAAAGTCCGCCGGACCGTAGGGATGTGCCTTGTAGCCCCTGATGCCCCTGCTTCGGTAGTAAATGGCCTCGTCGACGTAATCCTGCACGGAGGGAAGGAAATTGCCGCTGGCATAGACCGGAAGGCTGTCACGGTAAGCCCCGATATATTTATAAAGAGGAAGACCGGCTTCCCGGGCGCATATGTCCCACAGCGCGACATCAACCGGTCCGGGGAGGAATACCGGGAAGAACGCCTCGTGGCGGTCGATGACCCAGAATTCCTGAAAGATTGCCTCCCTGTCATGGGGATCCCTGCCCAGAACCACCGGAGCGATACTCTCCTGAAGATAGCTCTCGCTGACTGCGCCGCTGCGCGCGGCCATACATGTGGCGATCCCCTCAATGCCGGTGTCCGTCGTCAGCCTGATGACGATGACGTCCCAGCCCATTTTGGCTCCGCCCTGCCGCTTCTCGTCAAACAGGCACTTGCCGCGCTCGACCCACCAGGACTCGAATTTTGAAATGATCATGTTATCACCCGTCCGATTAAAATTAAATTGCCCGCCTGAACAGCACCGCTGAAAAATCCGGAATAAAAGGCAGAAAGAGCAGACAGGGAAACAGCAGCGCTCAAAACGGCACCGTCTTCCCGATAAAAGCTTTTATCCGGCAATCCGCACCGAAGCACTGTGACAGGCATCCTGATTCCTGACCCCTGAGGCATAATCTCCTGCGCCTGACATCAAACGGACAGGGACCATTGTCAGACCTGTCACGCAACAAGGACCGCCGCCTCAAAACGAGGGGCGGTCCGGCGCATCAAAGTAAAAAAAACTGACCGAAGAGGCTACTTGTACTGAGCAACGTTGGAGGCATCGACGGTGGCAACGCCGGTGTCAACGACCGCGCCGCCAAGGTCCTTGCCGTTCTCCATATCAACCACCGCGTCGATGGCCATGGAGCCCATGATGTTGGGGTTCTGCGCCGCGAAGGCCAGAAGCTCCCCGCCCTCAACGTGGGCAATGTTGGAGTCGGACTTGTCCCAGCCCACGCAGTAGATATTGGTGCCGTTGTTCTTAGCATCCTTCACGGCCGCGGCAGAGCCGTTGGTAGCGCCGTCGTTCGTTCCGTAGATAGCCACAACGCCGTTGTTGATGAGGGTGTTGGCAAGCTCCTGTGCCTTGGAGTTGTCGCCGTCGGAGTACTGGCGCTCGCCCATCACGAACTTCGTCCCCTTGAACACGGACGCGAATCCGTCATAGCGGTCCTGGCAGGACTGCACGCCGGCCTGGGCGTCCACGATGCCGATGGTTCCCTCGGTCACACCGTTCTTCTCGAAGAGTTTGGCAAGGTACTCCCCAATCTGCTTGCCGCCGGCGAAGTTGTCTGTGGCGAAGGTTGCGGAAGCCTTCAGCGTCGCAGGAGCATCCACGTAGATGATCTTGATGCCGGCGTCCATGGCCTCCTGAAGCGCACGGTTGGCGGAGGTGCTGTCGTTGCAGGCGATGATGATGTAGTTCACGTTGTCCGCCACGGCGTTCTGAATTTTCTCGATCTGCTGCTGGTTGTCCTTGGTCTCAGGGGCAAGCCAGACCATTTCGATCTCATTCCCGGCCGCATTGAGTTCCTTGACGCGATCCTCGGCCGCGTTCTTCAGGCGGACCCAGTGCACGTCCATCTGGTCCATGGTGATGAGGCCGATCTTCGTCTTGACGCCCGCAAAGGCCATCGAGGCAACGCAGAGAACTACCAAAAGAGCCGCAAGAAACTTTTTCATAGCAACTACTCCTCCTTAAGAGTTTGTTTATTGTGAGAGCCGGCGATGCGCACTCCGGCCCCTGAAGCCGCAGATAACACCCATAATATTTTATTTAAGCCGTTTTTTTCTTCCCGATGATGCCGCTGCGCCGCAGAATGTCGAACAGGACGCAGGCCACGACGATGACGCCGATGATGATGTTCCGCATGGCCACAGGAACGTTTGCCAGGGTCAGCCCATTCTGCAGAATCGCCCACACCGACGCGCCCGCGATGACCCCCACCAGGAGACCGCTGCCGCCCAGCGTGGAGATGCCGCCGATGACCGCCGCCGCGACACCGTACATCTCATAGCTCATGCCCGCCTGCATGGAACCCATGCCCGCCGCCGCCATGGTAATAAGCCCCGCCATGAAAGAGCAGAACGCGGAGATGGTGTAGGCGATGGTTGTGGTCTTAAACACGTCAACGCCGGAGAGCCGCGCCGCGTCCACGTTGGAGCCGACAGCGTAGATGTGCCGTCCGGTGGCCGTATAGCTCATGATGTAGTAGAACACCAGCCACACCAACAGGCAGATGATAACGCCGTAGTACAGGTATCCCACCCTGCCGTAGTAGAACAGGTCGCGGAACAGGTCCTTCAGGCCGCCCGTGCCGATGTCGCCGGTGTTGTAGTTGTTGTTGACGAGCTGGGCTATGCCGCGGCAGATGGTCATGGTCCCAAGGGTGCCGATAAACGGCGGCAGCTTGAATTTCCCGACCAGAACCCCGTTGCACAGCCCCACGCTCAGGCACGCGATGAGGTCAATCACGATGGCCAGGATGACGTTCACGCCGCTGCACACCAGCGTTGCGGAGATCATGGCGGACATGCCCAGCACGGAGCCGATGGAGAGGTCGATATTGCCCGTGATGCAGACAATGCCCTGACCGATGCCCACCAGCAGATAGGGGCAGATGGAACGCGCCAGGGACATCAGGTTATTGGGTCTGATGAAGTTCGGGTTCATATAGGCAAAGATGAACATCAGGACCACGACGCCCACGAAGGCCGTAACGACGGATGCCACTCCCGGCCTGGACAGGAAGCTGCGGTTGCTTTTCTCTATGCTCATGGTTTCATTCTCCTTTCAATCAGGCGGCACTCAGGCGGACGCGGCGTTGTCGCCGAACCGGGTCGCGTAAGTCATGATTTCCTCTTCAGTGGTGCTGCGCGGGTCCACCGTGCCTGTGACGCGCCCGTTGCACATGACGATAATACGGTCGGAAATGCCCATGACCTCCGGCAGCTCAGAGGAGACGATGATGACCCCCACGCCCTGTTTTTTCAGACTGTTGATAATCTCGTATATCTCCACCTTCGCCGCCACGTCGATGCCGCGGGTGGGCTCATCGAAGATGAGGACGCGGGACTCCCGCGCCAGCCACTTCGCCACCACAACCTTCTGCTGGTTGCCGCCGGAGAGACTTCCTGCTTCGGCCTCCGGACCGGCCATTTTTATGGTCAGTGCGTTCTTCCCCTTCTCAATCATCGCGTTCTCAGCAGCCCTGTTGATGCGCCCCGTGCGGCTGCCCAGAGTAATGATGTCCAGATTCGGCAGGGCAATATTGTCGCGGATGGAGAGCTTCGTGCAGAGCCCCTCCTTCTTGCGGTCCTCCGGCGCCAGCACGATGCCCTGACGGATAGCGGAACCGGGATTGTGGATGTCCAGCGCCTTGCCGTCCAGAATCATCTCCCCACTCTCCTTGGGGTCTGCGCCGAAGATGGCCCTCATGGTTTCCGTGCGCCCCGCTCCCACCAGCCCGGAGAATCCCAGCACCTCCCCCTCGTACAGATCGAAGGACACGTCGCGCACCATGCGGCCAGCGTTGAGGTGCTTCACCTCCAGAATCTTCCTGCCGCGCGGCACGGTCTCCCTCGGGAACTGGTTTTTCACCTCGTGCCCCACCATGTTCGCGATGATCTGCTCCATCGTGAAGTCCTCGAAGCGGCCCTCGGTGATGTACTTCCCGTCGCGCATGATGGTCACGTCATCCACGATGTGGTGGAGTTCCTGAAGACGGTGGCTGATGTAGACGATGGCCGTGCCCATGGCCCTCAGCTCCCGGACGATGCGGAACATCTCCGTGATCTCCGCGTTGGACAGCGCCGACGACGGCTCGTCCATAATCAGGATGCGGGCGTTGATCAGCAGGGCCCTGGCTATCTCCACCATCTGTTGGCGGCCTACGGTGAGATTCCCCACGGATTCCTCCGGGTCCATGTCGTGGATTCCCAGCCTGGCAAGCTGCTCCTCGGCCTGACGGTTCATCTCCGCGTTGTCCAGCCGTCCGCCGCTCTTGATGAGCTCGCGGCCAAGGAACATATTAGCCGCCACAGAGAGGTGCTGGCACATGTTCAGCTCCTGATGGATAATGGCCACGCCCAGAGACTGAGCCTGCCGGGTGGTGAGGTCCCCCTCAATTTTTTTGCCGAATATAGTGATGTCCCCGGAGTCTCGGGTGTAGACACCGGAAAGTATCTTCATCAGCGTGGATTTGCCGGCGCCGTTCTCACCCAGCAGGGCCATGACCCGTCCTGCCTGGAGGTGGAGGTGAACGTCGTCCAGGGCCTTAACGCCCGGAAACGTCTTGGTGATGTGTTCCATTGAAACGACGTATTCGCTCATTCAACTGCTCCTTTCTGACGCATTCCCTGGCTTTTCACCATTGAAAAGCCGTTGCGGAGCGTGACTAATCCTTTGCTTTCGGGTACTCGTTGCAGAGCAGACGATAAGGCGGCTCATCCTCTTCAATGGTGGGGAAGCGGCCCAGCGGCTCATAGAATCGGTTATCCGTGTTGTCGTCGTTGCACATGGAGACTTCGCCGATGATGGCATAGCCCGTCCCCGGCTGGATGGAGAACTCGTGATAGTAATAGGGATAGAGGGAGAGAGACTGGCCCGGCTTCAGGATGATTTCGCTGCCCGCGGGGACCGTGTACTCACGGCCGTCACTGAATATCTTTACGTCCGACGTGTCCAGCCCCTCGTCCTTATCGGCGTTCCAGAGACGGAACACGATGTTGCCGCCGCCGCGGTTGATGATATCCTCCATCTTGTTCCAGTGGAAGTGGTTGGGCGATATCTGCCCCTCCTTCAGCATCATTATCTTCTCGGCGTAGGTCTTGGTGTATTTCTTGTTGTGAACGTTGCCGTTGCGCAGGGTGATGAGGTAAAGGCCCTTTGTGTCGAAATGCCCCTCGCCGTAGTCCGTGATATCCCAGCCAAGGGCGTTGTCACGGACTTCGTCGTACTCATGCCCCATGGATTTCCACTCCTCCGGCGTGAAACTGAGGAACGGCGGCAGTTCAAAGCGGTGTTCCTTCAGTCTTGCCTCGAACTCCCGGATGCACTTGTTGATCTCTGAACGCTTCATGAAATTCTCCCCCTGTTGTTTTTTATAAATATTTTTCCTTAAACACGGCAACCGCCGTGTCTATTTCATGCTCGCCGCTCAGCACGGTAAACGTCAGGACGTTTTTCTCCTTTTCAAACGGGGCCAGTTTGTGCACCGTGCCGCGCTCCTCGTGCCACGGACGGCCGTAGACGCTGGAGTTTGCCGGCTCAAACCCGACAACATAATCCCCTGAAGCGATGGATTTCCATTGCATGAAGTACGGCAGATTCTTCACGTTCCACGATATTTTCATCCCCACATTCATGTGGGCGGCGATAACCTCCGTGTTTCCCCCATCATCGGTTATGAGGTCATGAATGAACACGTACTCCGGCTCGTTGTCCTTCGGCAGTTCCATGCGGTCGTATCTGTCCTCGTGACCTTCGCTGTTCGCATCACGGGGAGTCACCTTCCTTGTGGGGATGTAAAACCGTGTGTGCTCGTTCAGGAAGGGCCAGCCGAAATTGATATGGTACAGCAGCATCAAAGGCTCGTCACGGAACGCCTGATTCTCGAACTCATCCGTGAGGGTTACGACTCTTGTGCCGTACACCGTCTCGATGGAGCGGCGCAGAACGATATTTTCTCCAAAAAGCGACGCCTCGCGCATTTCGCCGGAGACCTTTAAATGGTACTCGTCCCCTTCCCAGAAGGCATCGCCGCACATATGCTCGGCCGGG
>JAILIX010000043.1 GCA_024695065.1 Fretibacterium sp.
TCGAGATCTGGACGAAGCCCAGCCGCAGGGAGAAGAACAATCCCGTGCCGCAGAGCAGGGGGATGAGGAACTCCGTTCCCCACAGGAAACCGTTGGCCTTGCTCACCCACTGCAGGAGCTGGTCAAAGAACGGTGACGACATAATACCTTCCATTACACTTGCCCCTTTCTGAAAAAGAAATTGTACTTTATTCTAACACATTTTTACGCAATTTAAAGCAAGTGCGTGTACTTTATGCTCTCTGGCTTTCGAGCCAGCTTTGGAGGATAAGTACTGCCGCGACTTTGTCCACGTGCTCACGCCGCCCCTTCCGGGAGACATTGGCCTCCAGCAGCGCCCGCTGGGCAATCACCGTGGTGAAACGTTCATCCCAGGTGGCGAACTCCCGCTCCGGGTGCGCCGCCCTCAGCTCCTCCACAAGCGCCGTAATGCGCCGGGTCTCCGGACCGTCCGTGCTGTTTGTGCGCGCCGGCATTCCCACGAGAATCAGCGTCGGATCATACTCCTCCAGGCATGCCTCAAACCGCTGCCTCCAGTTTCCCTCCTTGCCGGACACAGGCCAGACGCTGAGCCCCTGAGCGATGAGGCGTCTGGGGTCCGAAATGGCCACGCCCACGCGGACGCTGCCAATGTCCAGCGCCAGTACGCGGCCAGACTGGCTGGGGTGAAGCGAGGGACAGCTGCCTCGCGAAGGCAGGTCGGCATTTCCCTCATCTGTGGGTTCCACGGCCGACCGCTTGGCCTCCGTCATGCCTTTACCTGCTCCTTCAGGAGGATTTCAATACGGGCCAGCGCCTCATCCAGCTTTGCGCCGTTCTTGCCGCCGCCCTGGGCCGTCGTGGGCCGGCCGCCGCCCTTGCCTCCAAGGGTAGCGGACGCCTCGCGCACCAGTGCTCCGGCGTTGGCCCCCAGCTTCACTGCCCGGTCATCGGCCATCACAACAAGCTGACAGCTTTCGTCGTCGCCCACGGAGGCCAGAACCACTACAGTGGGCTCCGGCCGGGCCTTGGCTTTATCTCCCACCTCGCGTAGAACGTCGGGCTTCACGTTGGGGAAACGGCCCACCTGGAGCAGGACGTCTCCCACCTTGCGGCGCTCAAGGAATCGCTCGCTGTTCTCCGTCAGCTCCCGCAGCTTCACCGCCTGGAGCTCGTTCTTCATGCGGCGAAGGTCCTCCACGAGGCCCTGTGCCTTCTCCTTCAGCCCCTCCTCGTCCGTGGAGAGAAGCTCAGTCATGGCGCTCCGCAGCCCAAAGAGCTTCTGAAGGACCACTAACACGTTCATCCCCGTTGTGGCCAGGATGCGCCTGGTCCCGGATCCCACGCTCTCCTCCCGCAGAATTTTGAAGCAGCCGATATCGCCCGTAGAGCGGACATGCAGCCCGCCGCAGAGCTCCATTGAGAAAGTCTCTTTATCGTTTTCCGGCACGGTGACCACCCGGACGACCTCACCGTACTTCTCCTCAAACAGCGCCCTGGCCCCCAGTTTCTGGGCCTCCTCGCGGCGGTACTCCTTCGTTGTGACGGGAGTGTTGGCAAGAATCTGCCGGTTGACAATGCGTTCCACCTCATCAATTTCCGTCTCGCTCATGGGGGAATGGTGGGTGAAGTCAAAACGCAGAAACTCGTCCGCCACCAGCGAGCCCGCCTGTCGGACGTGACGGCCCAGCACACGTCCCAGCGCCTCGTGCAGAAGGTGCGTTGACGTGTGGTTTCGGCGGATGGCGCTCCGGCGCTCCTCATTGACCTGACAGCTTACGGTCTCACCTGCGGCGATAGACGCCGGTCCCGCCAGCTCCGCCAGCCTGACCATGTGGACGATAATTCCTCCGTGGGGAACCGTGTTCAGGACATCCAGGACAGCGTTGCCCACGGTGATGCGGCCCGTGTCCCCCACCTCGCCGCCTCGCTCCGCGTAGAAAGGCGTTGTGTCCAGCACCAGCTCAAACTCCCGCGGGGCCTGGTCAATTTTATCCACACGGCCCTCCGGCGTCAGCAGGGCAACAATCTTCCCCGTGCCCGACGCGCTCTCATAGCCGGTGAAGCGCGTGGGGCCAGACTCATTCTCCAGCTCCGTGTAGATATCGCCGGCCAGGGCACT
>JAILIX010000078.1 GCA_024695065.1 Fretibacterium sp.
CCCTGGCTCCAGCTCTTTCATCTCCGGCCGCTCCTGCGAGCAGCACGCTTCCGCCATGGAGCAGCGGGGATGGAACGCGCAGCCCGTGGGCAGGTCCATCGGGTCGGGCATCAGGCCGGGGATGACCGGCAGCTCGTCCAGATCCTCGTCCAGATTCGGCACGGAGCGGAACAAGCCGAGGGTGTAGGGATGCATGGGGTGCCGGTAAAGAGTCCACTTGTCCCCGTACTCCACCACGCGCCCCGCGTACATGATGGCCACCTTGTCGCAGATGTCCGCCACGATGCCCAGATCATGAGTAATAAGAATCATTGAGGCGGAGAACTGCTGCTTCAGCTTCTTCATCAGTTCCAGCACCTGGGCCTGAATGGTCACGTCCAGCGCCGTCGTGGGCTCGTCCGCAATGAGGAGCTCCGGGTCGCAGGCCAGCGCGATGGCGATCACCACGCGCTGCTTCATCCCGCCGGAGAACTGGTGCGGGTAGTCGTGCATACGCTCGCGGCGGATGCCCACCAGTTCCAGCATATCCCCCGCCTGCTTCAGTGCTTCGTGCTCAGAGACATTGCGGTGCAGCTTAATCATCTCTGCAATCTGCTTGTCCACCGTCATGACAGGGTTGAGGCTTGTCATGGGGTCCTGGAAGATCATCGCGATCTTCGCCCCCCGGATGCGCCGCATTTCCGACTCACTCTTCTTCAGCAGGTCCTCCCCGTTGAAGAAGATTTCTCCTGCCTTGACCTTTCCGGGCGGGTTGGGGATCAGGCGCATAATGCCCAGAGCCGTGGTCGTCTTGCCCGCGCCCGTCTCTCCGACAAACCCCAGAGACTCGCCACGGCCAAGCTGGAGGTTCAGCCCCTCCACCGCGTGAACCACGCCGCTGTCCGTCTCATAGTGTATCGTGAGGTCGCGAATATCCAACATCAGGTTATTCTCTGCCATAATCGTGGCCCCCTTACCGCTTCAGCTTCGGGTCCAGCGCGTCGCGCAGACCGTCGCCCAGGAAATTCAGCGCCAGAATGGTGAACATAATCGCCAGTCCTGGGTAGAGTGTCATGTGCGGGTAGTCTCGGATGTACTGCCGCCCGCCGGAGAGCATGGCCCCCCACTCAGGGTTGGGCGGCTGAATGCCCAGGCCGATGAAGGACAGGCCCGCGGCGTTCAGGATGGCCGACGCCACCCCCAGCGTGGACTGCACAATAATGGGCGCCATGCTGTTGGGCAGGATGTGCTTCAGGATGACGCGGAGGTCGGAACTGCCCACCGCCCGCGCCGCCTCAATGAACTCCATGCTGCGGATGGACAGCACGGAGCCGCGGACGATACGCGCGTAGGTCGGGACAGCCGAGATGCCCACGGCAATCATCAGGTTCATCAGGCTCGGCCCCAGCGCCGCGACGATAGCAATGGCCAGAAGCGTCTGCGGAATGGAGAGCAGCACGTCCATGACGCGCATGATGCTGTTGTCCAGCCA
Source organism: Fretibacterium sp. (assembly GCA_024695065.1). Lineage (GTDB taxonomy): Bacteria > Synergistota > Synergistia > Synergistales > Aminobacteriaceae > JAFUYV01. The sequence continues at coordinate 1,472 of JAILIX010000078.1, forward strand.
GCCGCTGTAGTAGCCGGACACAGCCCCCAGCATTCCCCCTATCACCAGGGCGATGCCCACGGCAATGAAGCCCACCTGGAGCGACACCCGCGCGCCGTAGATGAGGCGGCTCAGGATATCACGGCCAAACTCGTCTGTACCCAGCCAGTGCTCTGAGGACGGAGTCTCGAACATGTGCATCAGGTCCTGCTTAATGGGGCTGTAGGGCGCGATAACCTCCGCGAAAATGGCGCAGAAAACCAAAAGCCCGATAATGGCCAGCCCAAACATCGCCAGAGGGCTCTTGGCCAGACGGAACATGACCTCCATAAAGGGCCCGCGGTGCCTGCGCTTCGTCAGTTCGGGGACGATTTTTTCGTTATTGTTCATCGTCAGCCCTCCTTATTTGAGCTCCGCCTTGATGCGCGGGTCAATGTAGGCGTAGAGAAGATCCACCAGAAGGTTCACGATGCTGAAGGTGACAGCCACAAACAGCACACCGCCCTGCACCATCGGATAATCGCGGCTCATGATGGCATTGACCATCAGCCGTCCCACACCCGGCACCGCAAAGATGGACTCCGTCAGAATGGCGCCGGACAGGAGGTGTCCAAACTGAAGTCCGCAGAGCGTCACCACGGGAATAAGCGCGTTCCGCAGAGCATGGACGCCAATGACGATGGACTCCTTCTGTCCCTTGGAGCGGGCTGTACGGATGTAGTCCGCCCGGATGACCTCCAGCATGGAAGAGCGGGTCATTCGGGTTACCATGGAAATAGATTGGGCCGCCAGCGCCGCCGAGGGCAGGATCATCGCCTTAAACGATGAGAACCCCGACGAGGGCAGCCAGCGCAGATTCACGGCAAAGAGCAGAATCAGCAGCAGCCCCAGCCAGAACACCGGCATGGACAGCCCAATCATGGCGAAAATCATGGTGATGGTGTCAAACCACGAATACTGTTTTATCGCCGAGATGATGCCGCAGGGGATGCCGATGATGATGGCGATAATCATGGCGAAGGCGGAGAGCTTCAGCGTGTAGGGGAAAGCGGTCATTATCTCCTTCATCACCGGGCGCTTCGTGCTGTAGGACCGTCCGATGTCCCCATGAACCACGGCCTTGTAGATGTAGTTCCCGAACTGCACCAGGAAGGGGTCGTTCAGCCCCTCCTTGTCCCGGAACTCTTTGATGGCCTCGTCCGTTGCCAGATCACCCAGAACCATGCGGGCCGGGTCGCCCGGCGTGAGATAGAGCAGCGTGAATACACAGAACGCCACCCCAATCAGAACGGGTATCAGGAACAGGACACGGCGTAGGATGTAGCGCAGCATGAGTTCACTTCCTTTGTTGATAGATAAGATTAAGCGGAGACAGCTTCAAAGGTGCCGGCGGGCTGGACAGCCTCACATTACCTTGTCCGCTTTCTCCGCTTTTGCTTTCATCTGGTCTATAAGTTCCAGCCGGGTCTTCGTCGAAATCCCGGAAAGGGCCATATTAATTGCCTCCAGCAGTTTCGTGTCCTTCTTCCGGACCGCCACGCAGATGCCCGTGAAGCCAGGCTCAAACCCCTCGTTGCGGGCAAACTGAACGACCGCCATATTGGGATACTCCTTCAGGTAAGCCTGGGCGCTCTCCGTGTTGATGACAATGCCGTCCGCCCTGTTTTCCTCAAGGTGCTCGAACATCTGGGGAATACTTTCAATCGGCGGGAGGTGTTTGACGCCGTATATCTGATCAATCACCGCGTCCAAAACCGAATCCTTCTGCCCCACCATGCGGGCGTTGTAAAAATCCGCAAGGGTTGAGCCATCCGCGTAGCGGCTGTCCTTCCGCGTCATGATGCTGTAATCCGCGGGGTGTGCGTTGTATATATCGGAAAAAGCCACCATTTTCCTGCGGGCCTCGGTGTCCGCCATGCCGGAGACCACCATGTCAAGCTTCCCGCTGTTCAGATCCGGCAGAAGATTTTCCCACGCGACCTTGTGTATCTCGATCTCCGCCCCAAGATTTTTCGCAACCCTTTTGATAATCTGCACATCGTACCCTTCCGCATAGACACCCTTTCCATTGCGGATAGGGACGTTGGTGGCGCTTGCCTTGTCTTCCTCCCAGTTATACGGTGCAAAGGCGCATTCCATTCCCACCCGCAGAGGTCTGTCCAGCTTCAGAGAAACAACCACGTCGCCTCCCCTTGACGCGAAAAAGAAAGCCCACGCTGAAACCGCAGCCACAATGCCTGCGAAAACAAAGAGCAGCGCAAGCTTCATTTTCTTTCCCATCTTTTCTCCACCCTTCGGCGTTGGGCAAACATCCGACTCATTTACAGCTACATTATACACGAAAAAAAATCCGGAACGGAATACCGCCGAAAACCCCGCTCAGGATGACTTCTCCGTCTTCGCCGACATCTGTTCCATAATGGTCAGCCGCTCCTCCGTGGGGATGCTGAACAAAACTCTGTTGAAAGCTTTCAGCAGCCCTTTGTCCTTTTTGCGAAAGGCGGCACAGATGCCGCTGAAGCCCAGTTTAAACCCCTCGCCATGGGCAAAATTAACGGCCATCATATCAGGATATTTCTTCAGGTAGGGCCCCACGGATTCCATATTGATAACAAGGGCATCCGCATTGCCTCCGTTCACCTCGCGGAACATATCAGGGACGGTGTCAACGGGAGGGAGGTGGGCAGCACCATATATCTGGTCAATCAGGGTATCCATCATTGCTCCCTTCTGTCCAATCAGGCGGGCATTGAAGAAATCCGCCAGCGTGGTTCCCGCCGCATAGCGGCTGTCCCTTCTCACCACGATGGTATATTTTATGGGAGACGGGGCATAAACATGGGAAAAATCCGCAATTTGCCTCCGCTCCCTGGTGTCCACCATCCCGGAAACCACCGTGTCTATCCTTCCATCATTCAAAGCCGTCAGCATATCTTCCCATGGAATTTTAAAGAACTCTGTCTTTAAATTCAGGCGTTCCGCAATCTTCCTGACAATCTGAACGTCGTAGCCCTCCGCGTAAAACCCCTTTTTATTGGAAAGGGGCTGGTTGGTGCCGCTTGCCTGGCTTTCCTCCCAGTTATACGGAGCAAAATCACACTCTATTCCCACCTTCAGGATACCGCCAAGATCTGAGAGGCTCTCAGGCTTCTCTTCTCTCATCATAAGAAAAGCCGACACCGCCGCCAGACTCAGGATGCCCGTCACGGTCATGAACAATGATCGCTTCATCTTATTTTCTCACTCTCCGCATCCGCGCCCTGGATTTTCTGTGACCCTGAGCCGCTTTGCCGGACTGTCAGCCTGGCGCCGGCCCTTCATACCGCTGTGCTCCCTACCTGCTTACCATCTTAAACAGGGCATGCAACCCCCAACAGAACCTGTTTAAATTGTAAAAAGCTGTTTTATTTTACCGCCTTATCACGAAATCAACAACAAAAATATTTTGCCCATTCTTGTAAAAAGACGGAGTTAGTGTAAAATGATACTTCATATACAGAGGAGCGGGAGGAGCAGTTCGCTTTGATAAAGCTGATGATCTTTGACCACGACATGACGATAGTGGACTCCAGCCACGCACTCATGGAGGGCTTCAACCTCATGGCCGACGCCGTGGGGCTCCCCCGCACGACCCACGAACGGGTGATGGCCTGCATTGCCCTGCCTCTCCCGCAGTTCTGCGAGGGGCTCTTCGGCAGGTACCAGCCCAGCTGGGGACCCCTGTTCCAGGAGAAGGCGGCTCTGAGGGAGCATGAGCTGATCCACCCTTTTCATGACACCATTCCAACGATAAAACGCCTGCATGAGATGGGCATTATCTGCGCCGTGGCCTCCAACCGGGAGGACCCCAGGCCTGTGATGGAAAGGTCCGGTCTGGCCCCCTATTTTGACGTCATGATTGGGGCGGAGGGCCTGGACGGCGGTCCCCGTCTCCGCTACAAACCGGCCCCCGACATGCTGAACGTCCTGCTGGAACATTTCTGCCTTCCGGCAGAACAGGCGGTGTACGTGGGGGACGCGGACAGCGACATTGAGACGGCCCGGGCGGCCGGAATGCGCGGCATCGGCATCACCCGCGGCAACTTCACCGCCAGGCAGTTTCTGGACATGGGAGCGTGGCGCGCCATCGAAGCGCTGTCGGAACTGCCGGGCATCGCTGAGGCCGACGAGCGGCAGTCCCCGTCCTTCGGGGGCACAGACGCCGCAACGCTGCCGCGTCGCGTAAGCAAGGCGGTCTGGCCGGCCTCCGAAAGGTTCCCTGAACCTTCCTCCGACATAGCCGACCCGCCTGACGCCGCAACGCTGCCGCGTCGCGTAAGCAAGGCGGTCTGGCCATGAGCCGTTTGCCAGAGGGCTGGCTGCCCATCGACGCCTACGGACTGACGGACACGGAGCCGGAGTCCGCGCCGGCCGGAGCTGCCGACGCGTCCGGGCCGAAAACACAGCCCGGACCCAACCGTCTTGCGGAGGAGCTCAGCCCCTACCTGCTTCAGCATGCCCACAACCCCATACGGTGGTATCCCTGGGGCCCGGAGGCCTTTAATCTGGCCAAAAAAGAGGACAAACCCATCTTCCTTTCCATCGGTTTCTCCTCCTGCCACTGGTGCCGTCTCATGGAGCGCGAGAGTTTCAACGATCCGGAGGTGGGCGAGCTGATGAACGACGCCTGCATTCCCATCAAGGTGGACCGTGAGGAACGGCCGGATCTCGACGGGCTCTTCATGGAGGTCTGCATGGTTCAGAACGGCAGCGGAGGATGGCCGCTCAACATCCTCCTGACGCCGGACGGACGGCCCTTTTTCTCCACAACGTGGCTGCCCAAGCGCACATCGGGAGAGATGCCGGGACTCACGGATATCCTGCCGCGCGTCAAGTGGCTGTGGCTGATGCAGAGGGAGGACGTCATGCGGGCGGCTCGTGATCTGGGCGATGTGATGAAGCGGCGCTCCTCCCTCACCCCCGGCAGCCGTGTGGGAGTTGTGGCCGTGAAGGACGCTCTTGAGGCCCTGCGCGGGTCCTTTGATTTACTGTGGGGCGGGTTTGGCAAGGCCCCCAAGTACCCCGGCGCGCCCCGGCTTTTCTTTCTCCTCCAGCAGGCGGGTTCCTCCATGAACTCCGATCAGGAGCGCAGCGACGCCTTTACAATGGTGGACGTGACCCTGCGCCGGATGTGGCGCGGGGGGATTCACGATCATCTGGGCGGCGGCTTTGCGCGCTACGCCACGGACGAACGCTGGCTTGTCCCCCACTTTGAAAAGCTGCTGTCCACCCAGGCGATGCTGCTCCTGATTGCCGCGCTGGCTCAGGAACACAAACCCGACGCCTTCTATCGGCTCATGGCGGAGGACATCGTGAGCTGCGTTGAGCGGGATTTTGCCAACACCGCTCAGGACGGAGCCATTCAGGGCTTCTGCGCGGCCCTCGCCGCGGACAACGACGAGGGGGAGGGCCGCTACTATCTCTGGCGGGACGAGGAAATTCACAGTCTGCTCCCGGAGGGGGACGCGGGGCTGTTCTGCGCAGCCTATGCCGTCATGCCGGGTGGAAACTTTGGAAGTGAGCTGGCCGGTTCGCAGATAGGGTACAATATCCTGTACGAAACCTCCACGGTGACCGAGTTGGCGCGGCGCTATGGCCTGCGGGGACCGGATGTGGCCCAGCGGCTGATGAATGACCGCCGCGTTCTGCTGGAAGCCCGGAAGAAACGCACCCTTCCTCTCCGCGACGACAAGGTCCTGATGGACTGGAACGGGCTGATGATTGGAGCGCTGGCACGGGCCTCCACGGCCTTTGAGAAGCCGGAGTGGCGCGGAGTAGCGGAGAAGACGGCGCTTTTCCTCCAGAAATCCCTCCCGGACCCCAAGGGGGGCTGGCGGCGGCGGTGGAGGAACGGTACCGCCGGAATCCCCGCTCTGCCAGGCGATTACGCCGCGCTGCTGTGGGGCATCCTGGAGCTCCACCGGGCCTCTGAGAAGGCCAATGCGGGCGAAAAGCAGCTCAAAGACTGGCTGAAATACGGTCAGGGGCTGGCTGATGCCCTGATCGAAAACTTCTGGGACGAGACGTCCGGGGGACTTTTCCTGACGCTGGCGCAAAAGGACGATCCGAACATCTTCCTGCGGCACAAGGCGGCAGAGGATGGGGACCTGCCCTCCGCCAACGCGCTGGCTGCCATGGCCCTGTGTTCGCTGGGTCTTGCGCTGGAGGAGAAGAAGTACGCGGATCTGGCGCGGAAGATCATTGCATGTTTTGCCCGCGTCGCGGCGATGCATCCCCTGAACTACCTCTCGCTCATCGCGGCCGCGGTGCAGTGGCGGCCGGTGAAGCCCAGGGAGGTTCCCCCCCCGGAGCCGGAGACCGGACCCGCCGGAGACGCGGAGCGCCCCGAGGGAGAGGAGCCCGGGGAGGAGGAGGCGGAAGCCCCGTCTTCCCGCCGCGCCCAGAGGGCAGCCCGGCGGGAACGCACTTCGGCAGCCAGGCCGGAGAGAGAAAGACGTTCCGTCCGTCCGCACCGCGGTGCGCGGTCACGGGATAAGTAATATAATAAGCAAGTTGGTTATTACTTGCAAGGAGGTTGCAGCATGAGAAAATTCTGGTGGGTTGCGGGCATTCTGACGGCTGCCGCAGCCCTGTCCATTTCCCCCGCGGAGGCTGACTACAAGTTTGACGACCTGCTTCTCCCCAGCGGCGTGGGGGAACAGTGGATGGTCGTCACAGACGGCGGCCAGACGCTGGGAGCCCGGGCTGGAGGCGATGTAGACACAACAGACGCAGAGCCCCTGGAAGCGTCCGGAGACATCGTTTCGGGACGGAATGCTGTCGTGCTGATGAACGGCAATCCCGATCCGGCCATTGGGGACAACGAAAACCGGGACATTTATGCGATGTTCTTCGTCCACAGGGGGGGGAGCGGAACACTGACAGTGGACTTCCACGCTCCATCGATCAGTGAGGCCACGACGCCGGATGTCCTGGAAGGTTCGTATCCTGATTATCAGGTGAAGAAGACCGACAAAGGAACGGTGAATGACACCGCCAAACGCTATGAGCTCGCGTTCGTCAAGAACTCCAATATCAATAAAGCGACGGGGAACTTCGGCAGCGTGCACGGCCAGTTTATTTTTCACCAGAACCCACGGTATGAACCCTCCCAGACGGCCATCGTCCCCTTCGTCATCGCCAGTGTCTGCGA
>JAILIX010000011.1 GCA_024695065.1 Fretibacterium sp.
TAGTCGGCGTGGCCGGGGCAGTCGATGTGCGCGTAGTGACGCTTGTCCGTCTGATACTCCACGTGGGCGATGTTGATGGTGATGCCGCGCTCGCGCTCCTCGGGGGCCTTGTCGATCATGTCGTAGGCCGTGAACTCCGCATATTTGTTCGTGGCCAGGCACTTCGTGATCGCCGCCGTCAGCGTCGTCTTGCCGTGGTCGATGTGACCAATCGTACCAATGTTAAGGTGCGTTTTGGTCCTTTCAAATTTTTCCTTTGCCATCTCCGGTTCCTCCTAAAAAAAAAGCCCAAGAGTTCTGACACCTCCCGGGCTTTGTCTGCACAATGGAGCCGACTCCCGGACTTGAACCGGGGACCCCATCCTTACCATGGATGTGCTCTACCTGCTGAGCTAAGTCGGCCTTTTGATTGAAGCCCGAAGGAAACAATTCCCCTTCGAAACCCCACAATACCACAGGGCACCCAGGCCCTCTGAAAAAAAATGGTGGTGGAAGTTGGATTTGAACCAACGTAGGCTCTCGCCGACAGATTTACAGTCTGTTGCCATTGACCACTCGGCCATTCCACCACTATCAAACCTAAAACAACCGTTCCCGGCGCGTGCCTGGGAAAAATCTGGAGCCGGCGATCCGATTTGAACGGACGACCTGCTGATTACAAGTCAGCTGCTCTACCAACTGAGCTACACCGGCTAATACCCACAGGGCACAGGCGGAACGCTTGCTCACAGCACAGTTAGGAATTTTACAGGCCTCTGGCCGTCCTGTCAAGTGCTGTTTTGCTGTCCGGAGGAGATGCTCTCAACGAGAGGGGCCGTTGCCCCTGCCGGAGGGCTTCTGTCATTCCTGAGCGAAGCGCGAAAGGAACTGCCGCGTCCGCTCCTCCCTGGGGTTCTGAAAGACCTCCTGGGGCGTGCCCTGTTCGCAGATGCGTCCGCCGTCTATAAAAAGCACCTGGCTGGCCACGTCCCGGGCGAAGGCCATCTCATGGGTGACGATGATCATGGTGGTCCGCTGGTCCGCCAGGGTCCGGATGACACGCAGCACCTCGCCGGTGAGCTCCGGGTCCAGGGCGGAGGTGGGTTCGTCGAAGCAAAGGATGTCCGGGTGCAGCGCCAGGGCCCGTGCAATGGCCACACGCTGACACTGCCCGCCGGAGAGCTGGTGCGGGTAGCTGTTCACGCGGTCGGCCAGCCCAATCTGCGCAAGGAGACCCCGGGCGTTGGACTCGATCTCCGCGAGGATGGCCGCCTTGTGGGTGTGGTAGTCCGGCCGTTCCTTCGCCAGCAGCTCCGGAGCCAGGCGCACGTTTTCCAGCGCCGTGTACTGCGGGAAAAGGTTGAAGGACTGGAACACCAGACCAAAGTGCAGCCGTTTCCGCCGTATCTGGGACTCCGCCCGCGTGGCGGGGTCGTCTGCGTCAAACAGGACGGAGCCGTTCACCCGGATTACACCGCGGTCCGGTGTCTCCAAAAAGTTCAGGCATCGCAGAAGCGTGGTCTTGCCCCCGCCGGAGGGCCCGATGATGGCAAGCACCTGCCCCTGCTCCAGAGAGAAGCTGATGTCCTTCAGCACCTCTGTGCCATCAAAGGCCTTTTGGATGTGCCCAACCTCCAGAATTGCCATTTTATCCCCCTTTTTTCACCCGCCGTGCGGTGTGGGCAGCTCCATCGGCTGCACGCCGCGGGCGGTTAAATCCGAAAGTAATCCAGACTTTTTTCCAGACGGGCCAGAAGCACCGTCAGGATGCCGTTGAAGATAAGGTAATAGACCGCCGTGAAGAACAGGGGCCAGATAGCGCCGGAAATGCCATGGGAGCCCTTCATGAAGGCCTGTCCGGCCCAGATGACCTCCTGAAGTGCGATGATCCTTGCCAGGGATGTGTCCTTCACCAGCGTGATGACCTCGTTGGAGATGGGGGGAACGATGCGTTTCACCATCTGAAGCAGTGTCACCCGGAAGAAAATCTGCCTCCGTGTCATGCCCAGAACCAGCCCTGCCTCCTGCTGTCCGATGGGGACACTCTGAATGCCGCCGCGGTAGATTTCAGAAAAATAACAGGCATAGTTAAGGACAAAGGAAATCGACGCAGCCAGAAAACGCCCGGACTCGCCGCCCCCCCAGATGGGAGTGTGCAGCACGAGGCCGGGAAAGTAATAGATGATTAAAAGCTGAATCATCAGCGGCGTTCCCCGTATGACCCAGATGAGGAGCCGGGCCGAGAGGCTCAGAATCCGTATCCGGGACATGGAGCCAAAGGCGATGACCAGCCCCAGGGGGAAAGCCCCCAGCAACGTGATGAAGAAAAGCCGAAGCGTCTGGAGAAACCCAGTGTTCAGCGCAGCTACGACCACCGGGAGCTGTTCTAGGATAAGTTCCATATTTTTAAAGTCCGTTCAGAAAAATTTTAAGCGCGGCGTCCTCTGTTGCGGACACCGCGCGTTTGTTCCACGGAATGGGCCTAACGCCCAATCAGGGCCGCCTGAATCTTGTAGGTCTCCGCCGCCTTCTGCACGGTGCCGTCCGCGTACTTTGCTTCAAAGAAGGAATCCAGCGCAGCGGCCAGGTCGGAGCCCTTGCGGAACCCCACACCATACTCCTCGCTGTTCAGCCCGACGGTATAGGTCAGGCTCTCGTAGCCTGTACCCTTGCCCACCATGGCGGCAGCCATCAGAGAGTCGATCACAGCGGCGTCTGCTGTCCCTGCCGCAACCTCCATCAGTGCCGTTGCCTGGTCCTGCACGGGGGTGGTTTTGAACCCGTGAGCCTTTGCCTGCTCCTCACCGGCGCTGCCCTGTTCCACGGCAAAGTTCAGCCCTGCCACGGACGCCGGATCCCCGGCCTTCTCCGCCATCCCCGCAGGGACAACGACGACCTGGGCATTGTTGCAGTAAGGCTTTGAGCACTCCATCGCCGCCCTGACTTCGCTGGTCAGCGTCATGCCGTTCCACACGCAGTCAATATTCTTGCCGTTCAGTTCAAGAATCTTGTTGTTCCACTCAATCTCCTGGAACTCCACGGCCACACCCAGACTCTCCGCGAAGGCCTTCGCCATGTCTGCGTCAAAACCAATCCACTCACCCTTCTCATTTTTATAATCCATGGGGGCAAAATCGGTAATGCCGACGACCAGCTTCCCCCTGGCCTTCACATAGGCCATATCGCTTTCCGCCGCAAAGGCGGAACCGGCAAACAGCAACAGCGCCAGGGAAAGGGTGAAAAGCCTCTTCATATTCATTCTCTTCATTTTATTAACTCCTCCCGTTGCTTCATTTAGTTATACGCCTTCCGCGTATGGGGATATGCTATCAGTTTATTATGGCAAAGTCAAGGAAAAATAAGTTCCCTGGGAATGAGGGTCTCTTTCTTGTATGTGTATTGTATTGTGTTGTGTATTGTATAATAAAACAGTATTGTATAATGATAGCCGGGTAGTGACCACGATTATGAAGTAAAAGAGGAGGACGTTTGGTTATGGCATTTAAGGCGAAGAGTACAGCAAAGACCAAAGAGAAGAAGGAACTGGCTGTGGCGCGGGAACCCGTGAAGAGGACCGGCAAAATAAAAGCAAGGACCACTCTCAGGAGAATGCTAACCCTGTTTGCCCTGATCCCAACGCTTTTGGCGGTGATTACTCTGGGCTTCTTCCTGGCGAAGGCTGCAATTTCTGAGCTTGAGTCAAGCACGACAGAGACGCTAAAGATAGCCACGCTTTCCCTGAAACGGTACTATGAGGTTGCCATGGAAGTGAACCTTGACCTCGATGAAGAAGGCTTCCCAAAGTATAACACGACCTATATCGACTCCATGAAGACAGCAGGCGTCGACTTCACACTCTTCAAGGGGCACCTCCGGTTTATGACCACCATTCTGAACTTTGACGGCAAACGGATTGAGGGTACTCCTGCCTCTGACGTCATCTGGCAGGCTGTGAGCGCCGGCAGCGATTATGCGGCCTCCGGCGTGATGATCAATGAGAAACCCTATTATGTGTACTATATGCCTCTCAGAAAGGGCTCCACCGTTGTGGGCATGGCCTTCTCCGGCAAGCCCGCAGAGAACATCATAGCGTCCGAGAGGGCCATCTATATGTCTGCCGCCCTCATCAGCGCGGCTTTGGTGTTGCTCGTCATCCTGGTGATGCTGTATGCATCCCACAAGGTGGCGGAGCCGCTTACGGACACAATCCGGGGCCTTGACAAGCTCTCACACGGGGAGGTGGGGGTTGTTATCAGCTCAAAAAGCGGCATCCGGGAGGGGGTTCAGCTTGTCAACGCCTCAGAGAGGCTGAGCGAGGTGCTGGCGAAGGTTATTGGCGATATTCACGAAACAGCGTTTTCCCTGGCGGATACGGTGAAGTCGACGGCAAATCTTGCGGAGGAGTCCTCCAGTGAGACTATGGAAATAGCGGGGTCCATGCATACCTTGGCCGAATCCACGGTGGATATAGCCAGGAGCGTCGAGGGGATTCACGATACCGTGTCGGACATGGGAAGGGTCATTGAGGAAGCCGTGCGGAATGTTGACAACCTGAACTCCAACTCGTCCAACATGAACGAGGCCAACAGGGTGGCCAAAAAGTGCATTGAGGACGTCGCCGGTTCCTCCGTAAAGTCAGCGGATGCCATTCAGGTCATCACGGACAGGATCAACGCCACCAACGGCGCCATTGTCAAGATCGGCGAGATGGTCAAGCTGATCAGCGACATTGCGTCCCAGACCAACCTCCTGTCGCTCAATGCCAGCATTGAGGCTGCAAGGGCAGGCGAGGCGGGGCGGGGCTTCGGCGTCGTGGCCGCGGAAATCAAAAAGCTTGCGGAGCAGTCCGATGATTCCGCCACGCAGATCAAGGATATCGTCGACGAGATGGGCATCCTGTCGGGTGAGTGTGTGGAACAGGCGGAAAGCGTCAAGAAGATCATTGCCGAGGAGGAGGCGTCGCTGAATTTGACCCAGGAGAAGTTCAGAACCCTGGACAAGGATATTCAGGCCTCCGTGGAGGAGATCTCCTCGGTGGCTGAGGTCACGAGGCAGCTGGAGAGCATAAAGGACGGAATCCTGAGCGCCGTGGTCAACCTGTCCTCTGTGGCGGAGCAGACCTCAACGAAGAATGAGGACGTGGCGGCCTCTATCCAGACGATTGCCAGCAACGTCAAAGAGGTGGCCGAGGACACCGATAAGATTCGCAGCCTTGCGGGCAGACTGAAGGAGTCCGTCTCTCTCTTTAAGTTTAAGTTGTAAAGCGCTCTGACGGGCGGGGACAGCCTTGACATTCCCGCCCGTTTCCCTCATAATCAAAGCGACATGGAGTCAATAAAGGAAGGCCCGTGGGTCTTCCTCTTTTTTTTGTATGTGTATATTTTCTGGAGGTTGAGTTATAGATGGACGATGTGCGAGACGTTAACATCGAAGGCCTGTCCTCGCCTGAGGATGCAGGGTTCGGTGCCTATGGGTTGAGGGATGAACTGATGAGAGCTCTGAGCCGGCGCGGCTTTGAGCATCCCACCCCTGTGCAGAAGACGGTCCTTGCTTCCGACTGGCGGGGACAGGATATGATCGTGAGGGCCCGGACCGGCTCAGGAAAAACACTTGCTTTCCTCCTGCCTCTCCTTCAGGATATCCACTCAGGCGAGCGTATTCCCCGGATTCTTGTCCTTGCCCCCACCCGGGAACTGGCGCAGCAGACGGCCCACGAGGCCGAAAGCCTGACGCAGGAACTCAGATTATCCGTGGCCTCTCTCGTTGGCGGCATGGAGATTGTTCCGCAGCTGAAAAACCTTCATCACGGGGCGGCCATCATTGTGGGAACTCCCGGGCGCGTGCGTGACCATGTCGAGCGCGGCAGCCTGGACGTGGACGGGATTCAGCACGTTGTTCTGGACGAGGGCGACCTGATGCTGGACATGGGGTTCCGGGACGAGCTGGAGGCCATCCTTGGGGCGCTGCCTGAGGGAACCCGATGGCTGTTCTCCGCCACCATGCCGGAGGAAATGCGGGCCCTGGCCGACCGTTATCTCACGGATCCTCTGACGCTTTCTCTCGTTGAGGAGGGGGAGCAGCACACGGATATCCTGCACCGGGTCTATATGATTCCCTCACACCGCCGGCTGGAAGGTCTGGTGAACATTCTGCTCTGGGAGCATCCCCGACGCAGTCTGGTGTTCTGTCACACGAAGATGGAGTCTATCGAGATTGCCCAGAAGCTTCAGGATCAGGGCTTCAGCGCCGCCGCTCTTCAGGGCGACATGACCCAGAACGAGCGCAACGCCGTCCTGGCTTCCTTCAAGTCCGGGTCCATCCCCTGTCTTGTGGCGACCAACGTGGCTGCCCGGGGCCTGGATGTCGAGGGCGTGACCCACGTTATTCAGCTTGGCCTGCCGGATGACCAGGAGACCTTTGTTCACCGCAGCGGGCGGACAGGCCGGGCCGGAAATGAGGGGGTCAACCTCATTCTCCTCTCGCCGCCCGAAGCCGGGCGCTTCCGGGATATGCTCCGCTCCACGCAGATGAAGGTGGAATGGCAGGATATGCCGGACCTGGAGCGCATCCATGGCGCTCATCGGGAAGTGATGGAACAAAGCCTTCTCTCTGCCCCTCTGGGTGAGGATTACGAGGAGTGCCGCCTGTGGGCGGAGGACCTTCTCTCCCGGGCGGAGCCCAAGGTGCTGGTTGCGAAGCTTCTGGCCTTTTTCAGCTCGCGCACGGCGAAGGGCTATCCTCTCAGTGAGGAGCTGGAGCGGGAACGTGAGCGCCGTCGGCATCGTGGGATTGGCAAGGCTGCGGGCCCCTACGGCGGTGTGTCCGGGGTGCGTGGGGGAGTGTCCGGTGTCCGGCGGCCCAGGGGAACGATGGTGCGTCTGAGCAGCAGCCGGGGTCCCGTGCAGGACGTAGGACGCATTTTAAATGCCCTGTGCACGGCGCTGAAGGTAGAACGCCGGGAGGTGGGGGCAATACGGCTTAAGGGGGACTATGTGCTGGCGGAGCTTTTCCCCTTCGCCTTTTCCCGTCTGGATCAGGGGCGTGCGGACCTTGCCCGCTGGGGGCTTCATCCTGATGGCGTGGTGTCCCAGCGGCACGACGACGGCACTGTGCCGGGACGTTCCAATCACTCCAGGACGGGCGGCGGGCGTTTCTCCAAGCCCGAGCAGAGAGGGCGCCGCCGCATTGTAAAAGACGGGGGCAAACTGATATAATTTTTTTTACGGAGGCGCCTGTAAAAACCCCTGAAGGGGACAGCGCCTTGCCTGAAAGGAAGTGCAGCGATGAAACTAAGCGGCGATGAGGTGCGCGAGATCGCCCAGGAAAGCCGTCTTGCCCTTACGGACAAGGAGCTGGAAGGGGCTGTGCGCTACATCAATGACTTTTTAGACATGCTGGACCGTTTCCGGGAGCTGGATTTGAGCGGGGTGGAGCCCTTCAACTTTGCCGAGACAATTTCCTGCCCCCTCCGGGACGACGTTCACACGCCCTTTGACAACAGGGACGCCATTTTGGATGAGAGCGCCCACGTGGAAGCGGACTACTTTAAGGTCCCAAGAATCATGGAGGGATAACGATGGAACTCTATGAACTGAATCTGCGCTCCGCGGCGGAGGGGCTGAAGTCAAAGAAATTCTCAGCCGTGGAGCTCTTTGATGCCTGCCTGGCCCGCACAGAGGCCTGTGAGCCCCATGTCGCGGCTCTCATCACAAAAACAGAGGAGCTGGGCCGTCAGCAGGCAAAAGAATCCGATGAGCGTCGGGCCAAAGGGGAGGCCTGCGGACCTTTGGAGGGGGTGCCCGTCATCCTCAAGGACATCCTCTGCACCCAGGGGGTCCGCACGACGGCAGCCAGCAGGATTCTGGGGGATTGGCGTCCTCCCTATGACGCGACGTCCTGGGCGTTGCTCAGAAAAGCCGGAGCTGTGCTGCTGGGCAAGGCCAACATGGATGAATTCGCCATGGGCGGTTCCTGCGAGAAATCCGCCTTTGGCCCCACCCACAACCCCCACGATCTGACCCGCGTGCCTGGGGGAAGCTCTGGCGGAAGCGCTGCCGCGACGGCAGCGGCCTATGCCCCCTTCTCTCTGGGCACCGACACGGGAGGGTCCATCCGTCAGCCCGCGGCCTACTGCGGCGTTTATGGCTTCAAGCCCACCTACGGGATGGTCAGCCGCTACGGCCTTATCTCCTATGGCTCCTCGCTGGACCAGGTGGGGCCCTTCGCCCGGACGGTGGAAGACCTGCACCTCATCATGTCCATCCTCTCCCAGTATGACCCGATGGATTCAAGCTGTTTCCGTGAAAAGACCTATGACTTCACCCCGCGGGAGGGGGGGCTGCGGGGCAAAAAGGCGGCGCTGGTCAAAGAGTTTCAGGATTTTACGCTGGAGGCCCCCATCGCGGACGCCATGAAGCGTGTGAGGAAAACTCTGGAGGAAGCCGGGGCGGAGATCATCGAGGTCAGTCTGCCTGTCATCGCGCGGTATGCTGTGGCGTGCTACTATGCCCTGGCGATGTCCGAGGCCCACACGAATCTTGAGCGCTACGATGGCGTGCGCTACGGCTACACAGTGCAGGACGCGAAGGGAATTAAGGAAATGTTCGAGGAAGTTCGGACGGCCGGGTTCGGCGAGGAGGTCAAGCGGCGCATCATCGCCGGGACCTGCCTGACGGAGCCCAAGCGCAGTGAAGAATACTATGTTGCTGCCACGAAGGTCCGCACGCTCATCGCGCAGGAATTTGCGAAGGCTTTTGAGGGGGCGGATTTCATCCTTCAGCCGGCCTCGCCCACGCTGGCCCCGAAGATTGGCGCGTCTGACGCTGACAAGATGAAGGAGTACGAGGCCGACCTCTACACCCTGCCTGTGAACCTGGCGGGGCTGCCGGGGCTGTCGTTCTTCACCGGGTACTCCGACAGCGGCCTGCCCATAGGACTGCAGCTCATCGGGCCGCGCTGGAGTGATGCCGGCCTGCTGAACGCAGGGCTTGTTCTGGAGGAGCGGCTGGGCTCCCCCAAAATTGCCGGAGGGGGGCTGTAAACCATGAGCGAAGAACTGACTTTTACGCCGGTCATCGGTATTGAGATACATATCCGGCTCAAGACGGTTACAAAGATATTCTGCGGCTGCTCGACGAACACGGACGCCGCACCCAACACCAACGTCTGCCCCGTGTGCATGGGGCTGCCGGGCTCTTTGCCGCGGCTGAACATCGCGGCGGTGCAGAAGGGAATGCTGGCGGGCATGGCGCTTCACTGCACGCCCCGCCAGAAATCGCTGTTCTACCGCAAGTCCTATTTCTACCCGGATCTGCCCAAGGGGCATCAGATCACCCAGAGCGATCTGCCTATCATGGCGGAGGGGTACATCGAAGTCCATGACAGCGAGGGCAGACTGAAGAAGATCCGCGTCAACCACCTGCATATCGAGGAAGACGTGGGCAGTCTGCGTCACAGCGCCGCCGACGGACGTCTGGAGGGAGCGGCGATTTCCTATGTGGACTACAACCGCTCTGGGATGCCCCTGGCGGAGATTGTGTCGGAACCGGATATGGCCTCTGCGCAGGAGGCTGTGGAGTACGCCATGACGCTTCAGCGCCGGGTGCGCTATGCCGGGGCCTCGGAGGCGGATCTGGACCGGGGCATGATGCGTTTTGACGCCAACGTGTCCCTGAAGTGCTCCGACGGCCGCTGGGGGAACCGGGTGGAGGTCAAGAACATGAACTCCTTCCACGCGCTGGAGAAGGCCATCGAGTACGAGATAAAGCGTCAGAAGAAGATACTTCTTCAGAACGGAGAGGTACTCCGGGAGACACGCCACTGGAACGATGCCAAGGGAGTGACCACCGCTTCCCGGGCAAAGGAGTTTTATCGGAAGTTCATTGTGGAGCCGGACCTGCCCCCGCTGATGATCCCCCAGGAGTGGATTGACAAGGTGGCTGCCCAGATGCCGGAGATGCCGGACGAGAAGGCGGCCCGCTACGTTAAGGATTGGAACATTCCTCCGGAGGTGGCCGATGTCCTGACGGATGACCGGGCTCTGGCGGAGTACTTTGAGGCGTGTGTGGCTGCCGGAGCGGCCCCTGTCCGAGCTGCGAACTGGGTCCGCACGGAGGTTTTGCGCATCCTGAACGAACGGCAGATAACCATCGGGGACTTCCCCATCCGGCCGGAAGTCCTGGCGGAGCTGGTGAAGCGCGTGGATGACCGGCGTCTCTCCACGACACAGGGCAAGGAAGTGTTCGACCATATGGTGGAGAAAAACTGTGCTCTGGACGAGGCGGTCAAGGCCCTGGGAATCACGGAGGGCGGCGTCGGCGGCGACGCGCTGGCGGGCACCATCCAGGCCATTCTCCAGGCCAACCCGGACGTTGTGGAGGAGATCAAGTCCGGCAAGGACACGAAGGGCAAGAAGATGAAGTTCCTTCAGGG
>JAILIX010000013.1 GCA_024695065.1 Fretibacterium sp.
CTGCCGTGGGTTCCATGGACATGCAATAGGCCAGCGAGAGATTAACCGCCGCAATCTTCAGGCTGGGGTCTGCTTTCAGTTTTGTGACCAGGTAGTCGATGGCACTGATGATGTCAGAGACCAATCCCTGGCCATTTGACCCCATGGACTTCAGTGCGATGAGTTTGACGTTCCAGTTGACGCCCACGACCCCTTTGTCATTGTTCCCCCGGGCTCCGATGATGCCGGCAACGTGTGAGCCGTGTCCATTATCATCCATATAGGCTGAATCATCCGTGGAGGTGAAGTTGTGGCTGAGGGAGCGGTCCACGTTTTCACTGAGATCGGGGTTGGTGTAGTCAATGCCTGAGTCGATCACCGCCACGCAGACGTCCGGCGAGCCTGTTGTTGTGTCCCACATCCAGGGGGCTTCAATGGCCTCGAGCCCCCAGAGCTCATCGTCGGGAGAGATGGGGTCGTTGGGGGTGACGTCCGCAATCCGCACCCTGTAGTTGGGAGAGACGGCCAGCACATCAGGCCGGGCCCGAAGCTCCGCGGCAAGCTCTTCCGCACTGCGGGAGTCGGAGTGCAGCAGCGCAAAGACGGCATTCCCTGCCTCAGAGAGCCCGGCGTAGGTGTTCTTTACCCATGCCCCCGAGGCTGTGGCAATCGAGGCCACGCGGAACGCATTGTTCCCCATGTTCAGGGACGATGCCGTCACACACTCCCCCCCTTCCCCGCGAAAGACAGCCAGCACATCGCCGGGGGAGGAGGAGGACATCCCTGCGGAGGGGCCTGCCAGGAACAGAAGCAGACTCAGTATCAAAAGCATTCTTTTCATTATTTATCACTCCTTTTAAAGTACTGCCGGCAAAATTCTGCCCGCAGTACGAGAAAAAAACTGCATAATCTACTATATTATATTATATTATAATAATCCATTCTGTGGGGAGGTGTCACAGACTTCTGTGGGTTAAGTGCGGGGAAAAGGTGCACGAACCCCCCCTTGATGTTAAAATAAACTGGTTTTTTGTGCTTTCAAAGATAAGCCCGGTGGGCGACAGCCCCCTGTCGGGGTTAGAGAGGCGGCGATGTTTTGGGGCGAGTGGTTAAGAATTTGGGACTTTATCTGGTCCTGATCCTTCTGGTGGTCACGATGGTGAATATGTTCCTGACGCCGGAGGAGACGCAGAGGCAATACGATGAAATCAGTTACAGCCAATTTCTGTCCGAGCTTGAGGCCGGGCACATCCGCATTTTGCAGATCAGGAACAACAACCAGCCGGGGGAGTCCAGCGCAGCGGTTATTCAGGGAGAGATGCAGAATGGCCAGCGATTCCTGACTTATGGACTTGAGGCTGGAAAACTGGCGGACAAGGCGGCGGCTCTGGGCGTGATGGTGACGGTGGAGGCGCCGCAGAAGAGCACCTGGTGGGGTTCGCTCCTCACGACGCTCTTCCCGACGCTTCTGCTGATGGGCGTGTGGCTCTACTTCCTTTACAGCATGCAGGGCGGCGGCCGGGTGATGAGTTTTTCCAAGAGCAAGGCGAAGCTGTTTCTGGACAACCGGCCCAAGGTGACCTTTGCGGACGTGGCTGGCTGCGACGAATCCAAGGAGGAACTTCAGGAGGTCATCCACTTCCTGAAATCGCCGGAGAAATTCACCAGACTGGGAGCCAAGGTGCCGCGGGGAGTGCTTTTGGTGGGACCTCCCGGCACGGGCAAGACCCTTTTGGCGCGCGCTGCGGCGGGGGAGGCCAACGTGCCTTTCTTCTGCGCCAGCGGTTCAGACTTTGTGGAAATGTTCGTCGGCGTGGGAGCTGCCCGTGTGCGCGACCTTTTTGCTCAGGCAAAGCGGTATCAGCCCTGCATTATCTTCATCGACGAAATGGATGCGGTGGGGCGCCACAGGGGCGCCGGGCTTGGCGGTGGACACGATGAGCGTGAGCAGACGCTGAACCAGCTTCTGGTGGAACTGGATGGCTTTGACGGCAGCGACAGCTCCATCCTGATCGCGGCGACAAACCGGCCGGATATTCTGGATCCGGCGCTGCTGCGGCCGGGGCGCTTTGACCGCCATATCACGATGGACCGGCCGGATGTCAGGGGGCGCGAGGCGATCCTGAAGGTTCACATGAAAGAGAAGGCCTTCGACAACGATGTGGACGTCAGCATTCTGGCGCGCCGGACGCCGGGGCTTGTTGGGGCGGACCTGGAGAACCTCATCAACGAGGCGGCGCTTTTGGCAGCCCGGCACGACAAGGACAAAATTGGCATGGAAGAGCTTGAGGAGGGCATTGAGCGCGTGATGGCGGGACCGGAGCGCCGCAGCCGCCTCATCAGCGAGAAGGAAAAGAAGATCATTGCCTACCATGAGGTGGGCCACGCGATGGTTGCCAAGGTCCTGCCGGACAGCGACCCGGTGCACAAGATATCCATCATCCCGCGCGGGCACGCCGCCCTGGGGTACACGCTCCAGCTCCCGGAGGAGGACCGCTTCCTGACCTCACGGTCGGACCTGATAAACCGCATTGCCATTCTCCTGAGCGGCCGTGTGGCAGAGGAGCTGGTGTTCGGGGACGTCACCAGCGGAGCGGCCAACGATCTGGACCGCGCCACTCAGACAGCCCGTCAGATGGTGACGGAGCTGGGTATGAGCGAGAAACTTGGCCTGGTGAAACTGGGGAACAAGCGCGAGGAGATCTTTTTGGGGCGCGATATCGCCGAAGACCGCAACTACAGCGAGGAGATTGCCTACGCCATCGATCAGGAGGTCAAGGGCATCATCGACGCCTGTTACAGCAAGGCGCGGAACATCCTTGGGGAGCGTCGCGAACTCATGGACAAAATCGCCTCCGTGCTGCTGGAACGTGAAGTTCTGGACGGCAGTGAATTCGAGGCTCTGATGAAGGGGGACACCGTGGACAGTGACGGGGCAGCGCCGGATGAAGCCGTCCCGCCGCTGCCGGAGAGCCGGGGGGACGGGCTTCCCCGGAACGGCCTTCTTGCCTGACCGCATTGCCTGTGAGCATTGCCTGTGAAAGGAGATAGCCATTATGGGCGTATTGAGACGTTATAAAGAGCTGCTGCCGGTTACGCCGTCCACGCCGGATGTTAACCTGGAGGAGGGCTCTACGCCGCTGATTCCGCTGCCCCGCGTCGGTGCGGGGCTGGGCATCCGGCTTTATGGAAAGT
Source organism: Fretibacterium sp. (assembly GCA_024695065.1). Lineage (GTDB taxonomy): Bacteria > Synergistota > Synergistia > Synergistales > Aminobacteriaceae > JAFUYV01. The sequence continues at coordinate 3,175 of JAILIX010000013.1, forward strand.
TTGAGGGCTGCAATCCCTCCGGCTCCTTCAAGGACCGGGGAATGGTTTTGGCCGTGGCCAAGGCGCTGGAGGAGGGCAAGCGTGCCCTGATCTGCGCCTCGACGGGCAACACCTCGGCCTCTGCAGCTGCTTACGCAGCCTCTGTTGGAGTGCCGTGTTTTGTGCTGCTTCCGGCGGGTAAGGTCGCCATGGGCAAGCTGACTCAGGCCCTGATGTATGGAGCGACGGTTATTGCTGTGCGCGGCAACTTCGACCGCGCGCTGGAGCTGGCCCGCGCTGCTGCGGAGAGCGGGACGATGGGGCTGGCGATGGTGAATTCCGTCAATCCCTACCGCCTCATAGGGCAGCGCACCGGGGCGTGGGAGGTCTGCGAGGCATTGGGCAGGGCGCCGGACTGGCATGCCATCCCCGTGGGCAATGCGGGCAACATCAGCGCCTACTGGGCGGGCTACCAGGAGTACCACAGGCTTGGAAAAATTGAAAAGGCCCCCCGCATGATGGGCTTTCAGGCCGCCGGGGCTGCCCCTCTCGTGACGGGCAAGCCCTGCCCCAATCCGGAGACGGTGGCAACGGCTATCCGCATTGGCAATCCTGTCAGCGCTCATCTGGCCCGCGCCGCTGTTCAGGAGTCGGGCGGGGAGTTCAACGCTGTGACGGACGAGGAGATTTTAAACGCCCAGAGGCTTCTGGCCTCGGAGGGCGGCGTGTTTGCTGAGCCCGCGTCCTGCGCCCCGCTGGCTGGTCTTGTGAAACTCAGGGAGCAGGGAAAACTGCCGGAAGGCATCACCGTGACGATGGTGCTGACGGGCAATGGACTCAAGGACCCGGATACAGCTCTTTCCGGCCTGGAGAAGAGCGGCAGGGCAAAGCCCATCGAGATTGGAGACACAGAGGAAGAACTGAAGCGTGTGCTTGAGGGACGTCGGGGATGAATCCGGAGAGGACGCAGCCGCTGTTCTCGCTGAAGGTTCCTGCGACGACGGCCAATCTGGGCTCCGGCTTTGACACGCTGGGCATGGCGCTGACGCTTTACAACATATTCAGCGTTTCACGGCTTCTGCCGGAGGGGGAGTTTGCCTGTGATGTCTCCGGAGAGGGGATGGATGAGCTTCAGGACGCGAAGTCGAACATGGTGATCAGCAGCTATCTTCGCGCGTGCCGGGAGTGGAGTCTGCCTCCCCGGGGGTTTCACCTGGAGGGCTGCAACGCCGTTCCGCTCAACCGGGGCCTTGGGAGCTCCTCAACGGCAGTGGTGGCGGGAGTGGTGCTGGCGGGGCTCATCGCGGGGAAGGAGATTCCGGAGGCGGAACTGCTGCGGGTGACAACGCTCATCGAGGGACACCCTGACAACGTCGTTCCCTGTTTTCTTGGAGGCATGACCGTCTCCTGCTGGGATGGCACGAAACTCCGGTACGTGAAGCTGCCGGCGCTGCCCGACGACCTCTGTGTGGTGGCGGCCGTGCCGGACTTTCAGGTTCACACTGAGGATGCCCGGAAAATTCTGCCGGAGAGTGTCCCTTTTAAGGACGCTGTCTTCAATGTAAGCCACGCCTCCCTGCTCTGCGCCGCCTGGGCAATGGGGCGGTGGGACCTTTTGCGCGTGGGGATGGATGACCGCCTGCATCAGTCTCACCGCGCCCGGCTCTTCCCCGGAGGCGAAGAAATACTCACCCGGATCCGGCAGCACCCGGACTGCCTTGCCACAGCCATCAGCGGCTCCGGTCCCACGATGATTGCCATTGTCAAGGGACCTGCCGGGCAACTCTCGTCTGAGATGTGCCGCATCTTCACTGCGGGCGGCGTCGCCTCGCACTTTTTTGTGCTGAACAGCTCTCAGTCCGGGACGGTCGTGGAGCGCGGACAGGTATAAGGAGGACATCATGAACAGCAGCGTAAAAAGAATTGATCTTGACCGGGACTGCATCCACGTCGTTTTTCTGGGACTCCCCAACATTCCCGGAGGGGCGGCAAAAATCTTCGGGGCCCTGTGTGAACAGGGAGTCAGCGTGGACATGATCACTCAGAACACCATGAGAGGCGGACGGTCTGACCTGTCCTTCCTGATTCACCGGGACCGGCTGGAGGAGGTCATCCCCATCTGCCGGGAGGTTTCCGACAGTGTCAACGCTCAGGGGGTCTCCTTCGCTACGGAGGTGGCCGCCATCACCGTCCGGCTGGAAGCCGGTTCTGCGGAGACTCCCCAGGTGCTGGCAAAAATGTTCTCCACCCTGGCCGGGGCAGGAGTGAATGTGGAGATTATCAACTCAACCCTTTCCGGCAGTGAGGGGGCTGCCGTTGTCTGCATCGTGAGCCTCACCCGCGCAGAGGAGGGCCTGAAAGCTCTGCGCGAGGCGTTTGAGGTTAATCCGTAATCCTTCGGCCCTCGAGATAATACCGCTTCTCCTGGGCGTGCCCCATGGAGAAGGTCTTGCGCGGCAGCACGCCCTCTGAGACAATCCAGCGGAAGAACTGCCCCTTGTCGATGGGCGGAAGCAGGAAACCCACCGAGTCCTTTTCTGCGGCCAGCCGCTTCAGGACATCCTCGCCGTGAATGTAGTCTGTCTCGCCGGGATTGTGGGCCAGGTATTCATCCAGCCAGCTTTGCAGAACACCCAGCGCCAGAGAAGCCCGGCTCCGGTCAAGGCGGATTGTGCCGCTGCCGTCTCCGCCGGAGGGGCCATGGCTCCCGCTGAACCATTCAACGGGATATCCTTCCTCCGCGCCGCAGTCCGCCGTCAGCCTTTCCAGCAGGCGGGGCACGTTCGCTCCTTTCACGAGCCGGTGTACGGGTTCAAAACGCAGCGCGGGGTCGTGAATGTTCTCCAGTTCCACCAGCACGTAGCGGGCAGGGTGGCGGGAGAAATCCTGAGCGGGATGCGCCTGCTTCATCGCCTCGTAACACGCTTTCGCTGTCGCGAGGGAGTGGTTTCCGTCTCCCACCGCGAAAGGCAGAGAGGCATGGCTTTGGATGTAGCTGTCGAGCCGCCGGTCCAGAAGACCGGCCTCCCCGCCCTGCACCAGCCAGCCGCTCACGTGTCCGCCGCCCAGCATTAAATCCACGCTGTAAAGCTGGGGCAGCTGCCCTTTCTTCTGTGCAATGGGCTCAATGAGAGTCTGCTCCGCGTCGTCGCAGAGCATGAGTACGTGGGGCAGCTCCAGAGGCGCGCCCTCTCTCACCGCCCGGCGCGGCGGGATGCGCTCCACCACTGTCCGCTCCGTGGCGCGGATGGGGGACGAAGAGCCCTCGGAGTAATCGTAGCCCTCAAGGTCCACAGCACCCACCACCCCCCGGCGGACAGATCCGTCCATCTGGGTCCGCTCTACATAAACATAGGCGTTTTTGTGCTCACGAAAGAGGCCTTTTTCCAGGTAATCCTTCATTGTGGCATGGATGGCCGCCGTGCGCTCAGGCGATGCGGGAAGCTCCGCCTCCGGCAGAATAAGATGATACGACGACGGAGCGTCGCCGACCTTCTCTCGCACCTCGTCCCAGTATTCCGGCTGTGAGGTGAACTGATCGCATGCGACAACGGGCCACAGGCCCATGTCCCTGACGTTTGGAAGTAAAATATCCGCAGCTTGGAACAGACTCACTTTGACGCCCCCTGACTATGGATTAAATATTTTCAGCGACGCGTCGGACCCGGAGGACGCCGCCGATCTCCCGAAGACGCTCCACCGTGTCCGACGGCATGGGGTGCGAGATGTCCAGCAGCGTGTAGGCGTACTGGCCGCGGGCCTTGTTGGAGAGGTTGTCGATGTTGAGCCCGTTGGAGCCGAAGAAAGACGTGATCTGCGACAGCATATTCGGAATATTTTTGTGAAGGATGGCAACCCGGGCCTCCGTCTCGCAGACGCCGGCGTTCAGGTCGGGGTAGTTGACGGAGTGGGTGATGTTGCCGTTGTCCAGATAATCCTGAAGTTCCTCTGCCGCCATGACGGCGCAGTTCTCCTCAGCCTCCTCCGTGGACGCGCCAAGGTGGGGCAGAACGATGGCGTTCTCCAGCGCGGCGCTCAGGGGGTTGGGGAAATCGGACACGTAGCGTGACACCTTGCCGGAGCGCAGGGCTGCCCCCATTGCTTCCTCGTCCACAAGGACATCCCGCGCAAAGTTCAGCACCCGCACGCCGTCCCGCATATGCCCGATGGCCTTGGTGTCCACCATTCCCCGAGTGGTGTCCATCGCCGGCACGTGGAGCGTCACGAAGTCGCTGACAGAATAGAGGCTCTCCACGTTCTCCGCCTGCTTCACAAGGGGACTGAGCTGCCACGCGGACCGCACGGACAGGTAGGGGTCATAGCCGTAAACCTCCATGCCAAGCGCGATGGCTGCGTTCGCAACCAGGACGCCCACAGCCCCCAGGCCGACGACGCCCAGCGAACGTCCCTTAATTTCATGTCCGGCAAAGGCTTTCTTGGCCTTCTCCCCGTCTTTCGCGATATCCGCGTCCGTGATGTGGGCTTTCACCCACTCATTGCCCCCGATGATGTCCCGCGATGCCAGCAGCAGACCGGCGATGACCAGCTCTTTCACGGAGTTTGCGTTGGCCCCGGGGGTGTTGAACACGACAATGCCCTGATCCGCGCAACGGTCCAGAGGGATGTTGTTCACCCCGGCCCCGGCACGGGCAATGGCACGCAGTTCCGCCGGAAAGGTCATCTCCCGCATGTCAGCGGACCGGACGAGTATTCCTGCCGCCCCCTCCGCGTCCTCCGTCAGGGTATAGCCCTCCCGAAGCCGGGCCAGACCGACCGGGGAAATGGGATTCAGGCAGAGAACCTTCCTTTCCTTTAAATTTCTTGCCCACAGAGTGGGGTGCCTGCCGTCCTGCAAAGTGGTTTTCCTGCCAATCTGGGGGGGGAAAGCCTCATGGGTATTCTCATGGCTCCCGGACATCAGGCGTTCTCCTTTTCGAAATGGGCCATGAACTCTACGAGGGTCTGCACAGCCTCAAAAGGCACGGCGTTGTACAGCGAAGCCCTCATGCCTCCGACGGAGCGGTGCCCCTTCAGATTTCGAAGTCCCGCCCCCTCCGCTTCTGCGACGAACTTCGCATCCAGCGCCTTATCCCCCGTGATAAAGGGAACGTTCATGAGAGAACGGTCCTCCTTCCGCACCGTGCCGCGGAAAAGTTTTGAGTTGTCCAGGAAATCGTAGAGAAGCGCTGCCTTCTTTTCGTTCCGTTCCCGCATGGCTGGAAGCCCGCCCTGCTCCTTCAGCCACTTGAAGACAAGGCCGCAGATGTAAATGCCCCAGCAGGGCGGCGTGTTGTACAGGGAATGGGCGTCCGCGTGGGTTTTGTAACGCATCATGGTGGGGGTGGCTGGCAGAACGTTCTCACGGATGAGGTCGTCCCGGATGATAACCACCGTTACCCCCGCCGGTCCGGCGTTCTTCTGCGCCCCGGCAAACAGCAGCCCGTAGCGGGAGACGTCCATCGGCTCACTCAGAAACATCGAAGAGACGTCCGCGACGAGGGGTTTCCCCTTTGTGTCGGGAAGGGTTTTGATTGTCGTGCCGTGGACCGTCTCGTTCTGGCAGAGATAGACATAATCGGCATCCGGGCTCACAGACAGGTCTGACAGGTCGGGAACGCAGGAAAAATTCTGTTCCTCAGAGCTGGCAATGACGTTTACACGGCCAAACAGCCCTGCCTCTCCGGCGGCCTTCTTCGACCACTGGCCGGAGACGATGTAGTCCGCCCCCCCAAGTGGGTTTCCTGCCGAGTTTTGTTTCTGCATCAGGTTCATGGGAACCATGGCAAACTGAACGCAGCCGCCGCCCTGGAGGAACAGGACCCGATAATTGTCCGGAATGCCCATGAGCTCCCTCAGGTCTGCCTCCGCCTCGTTCAGAATGGCCTCGAAATCCTTCGAGCGGTGGCTCATCTCCATGACAGACATGCCGGAGCCGCTGTAGTTCAGCATCTCGGCCGCAGCACGAACCAACACGGGATCCGGCAGCATCGCCGGTCCCGCGCTGAAGTTATAAACTCTTTCTGACATTATTTACTTCTTCTTGGCAAGCTGCTGGATGACATCCTGGGTGATATCGATGCCGCCGATCAGCACAAAGGCCTTGTTGAGGACGAGCGTCAGTTTCTTTTTCGCCGCTACCTCGCGCACAGCCTGCTGGCAGTCCTTGAAGATGGGCTCCATGATCTTCTGCTGTTCCTGAACAAGCTCCATGCGTTTGGCCTGCATAATCTGGGCCTTCTTCGCATTGTCCTTCTCACGGTCGGCCGCAGTCTTTGCCTCATTTTCCTTCTGCTGGGCCAGTTTGGACATCTGCTGACGGATGTCCTTCATCTTGGGATGACTCATCGTCACCTCGTCAATGTCAATGACCCCCACACTGTCGGAGCCGGCTTTCGCCGCCTGCTTGACAGCCGCAAAAGCTGATCCGGCAAAAGCCAGCACAAACGCCGCCATCATCAGCAACAAAACCTTTTTCGAAAACACCATAAACTCCTCCTTCAAAACTTGTTTCAAAAAACGCGTTTTAAACTTTAACATTTCTTCTGCAGGGAGACAAACGTCAGATTACTCATATTGAGTTTATTGAGTTCCTGATATTCTGTCCCCCGGAATACAGCCGGCGGGTGTCTGAGCTCAGAGCTCGTCCTCCTCAAGGAACTCCCCCTCCTGCACGGCGATGAGCTCCAGGTCGATGTGGCCGCAGTTCTCAAGGCCGTGGGGGGCGTCCTTTGGGATAAAGACAGCCTCGCCCTCGTGAATAAAGCGCGTCTGATCCCCCAGGGTGAGCCGCGCCGTCCCCTGGAGAACGATCCAGTGCTCGTTGCGGTGATGGAAGCTCTGAACGGGGAGGGCACGCCCCTGCATCACCGTGACGCGCCGGACCCTGTGCCGCGCGTCCTCGCACAGCACCCGGTAGCCTCCCCATGGCCGCGAGCTCTCGGAGATATGGCTGACCTCCCGGCGCCCCTCGTCCCTGAGGGCCTTCACAACGTCACGCACCTCCTGCGACTTTCCGCGCCGCGTGATGAAGAGGGCGTCCGGAGAGTCCACCACCACGAGATCCTGCACGCCGTTGAGAACGGTCAGCCGTCCGCGGGAGTCCACAAAGCAGTTATCGCTGTTCCGGAGCACCACATCGCCTATTGCAGCGTTGTTCTGTTCGTCCTGCTCCAGAATGTCGTGCAGCGCGTCCCAGGACCCCACGTCTGACCAGCCTGCGTCCAGGGGAACCACCGCCACCCGGCGGGCCCGCTCCATGACGGCCACGTCAAAGGAGACCGGCGTGATGTCCCTGAAGGCCTCCCTCAGCGCGGCGCAGCCCTGGCCCATGAAAGCGTGAAGCTCCGGAGCTGCGTGGGCCAGCTCAGACTTCAGTGCGCGCAGGGAAAAGATGAAGACGCCGCTGTTCCAGAGGTAATTTCCGCTTCTCAGATACGCCTCCGCGGTCGGGAGGTCCGGCTTCTCGACAAAGGCCTCCGCTTCAGACCATTTGCCGTGCGCCTGTCCTTTGCGGATGTATCCAAAGCCCGTCTCAGGCCCGGAGGCGACGACCCCAAGGGTTGTCAGAAAACCCTCCGATGCCGCCTGGGCCGCTGTCTGAAGGGCCTCCGCAAAAGCTCTGGGATTCCTCACAATATGATCGCTGGGCGAGATGATCACAATGTCGTCGTCAGACGCCCCGGCCTCCCTCACAGCCTCGACTCCAAGGAGTATGGCCGGGGCTGTGTTGCGGGCACAGGGCTCCTGAATGGCAAAACCCTCCGGCAGCCGTCCGGCTGCCTCCCGCGCCTGGTGCGTCACCAGCGCTTCCCACTGGGAGCCTGTTACGGAGAACAGCCGCTCAATCGGCACAACGTTCATCATCCGCGCCATCGTATCCTGAAGCAGCGTCCTTGTTCCGTACAGGGCGAGAAACTGTTTGGGCAGGTCCTCCCGTGACCGGGGCCAGAGCCGCGTCCCGCTTCCCCCGGTGAGAATCAGTCCGTACAAATCAGGCATGAAAAAACCTCCTGGAGCGAATCCCTGAGATAACACAGATTTAAGTACCGGCACAGCCCCGTCAATCCCTGACCTGCCCGGCACACTGTTCTGTTCATTCTATCACAGCTGAGACAGGGGAAGCCCCGGGAATGGCTCTGTGGTGTCCGGCAGGAAACCCACTTTGTGGGCCACTGGGAAACCCACTTTGTGGGCCGGCAGGGGCTGACTCTCGTTGTATAATAATGTACACGTCAAAGTGGGGCGGGATAAAATGGACGAAAAGTTTGGGGCAAAATTTGAGAGCAGCCGTCAGATAGGCTACTTGTCGCCGCTGAACGCATGGGCGCTGGCGTTTGGGTGTGCCGTCGGCTGGGGGGCCTTTGTCATGCCGGGAACCACCTTCCTGCCGACGGCCGGCCCCGTGGGCACGATTATTGGCATGCTCATCGGTACGGTTCTGATGCTGGTCATCGCCTCCAATTATCACTACCTGATGAACCGCCACTCCGGAGGCGGAGGCGCCTTTACCTATGCCATGACAGCTTTTGGCTGCGATCATGGGTTTCTGTGTGCCTGGTTCCTCGTGCTGCCCTATATCGTAGTTCTTTGGGGCAACGTCACTGCTCTCACCCTGATCTTCAGAAATCTGGCCGGTGGCCTTCTGCAAACGGGTTTTCATTATCAGATGGCGGGCTATGACGTTTACCTTGGGGAGGCAGCCGTCTCCGTGGGGATGATCCTGTTGTGCGGAGCCATTTGCATCCGCAGCAGAACCCTCTCTGCCGCGGTACAGACGATTATGGCTGTTCTCCTGTTCGGCGGCATCCTCTTTTGCCTGAGTGCCGCTGTCCTCAAGCCAGGGGGGCCGGAGAGCCTGAAGCCCTGGTTCGTCCCGGGCAAGGATATCTATGTCCAGATTACTCAAATCGCGGCGCTTGTGCCCTGGGCCTTTGTGGGCTTTGAGTCCGTGTCCCATTCCAGAGGCGAGTTCCGTTTCTCTTCCCGGAGATCCTTCCCGGTGATGGCATCGGCCGTGGTGTCGGCAGGGCTGGTCTATGTCATTCTCACGTGGATCGCAGCCTCTGTGCAGCCGGCCGGAGAGGCAGACTGGCTGTCGTATATCGGTATTTTGTGGCGCATGGATGGGCTGAAGGAGCTCCCCGCCTTCTTTGCGGCTGACGCAATCATGGGCCGGACGGGGATTGTGATTCTGGGGGTCCTGCTGGTGGCGGCCGTGGGCACGAGCATTTTGGGAAACTACATCGCGGCCTCGCGTCTGATCTGCGCCATGGCGGGGGAGGGAATCCTTCCCGGAAAGCTGCATTCCCTGAACCGGGACAACGTCCCTGTGAGGGCTGTCGTCCTCATCATGGTGCTTTCCGTCTTTATCCCCTTCCTGGGGAGGACGGCGGTGGGCTGGATTGTGGATGTCACCTCCGTGGGGGCCACCATCGCTTATGGCTACACCTCAGCGGCCGCCTTCAAACTGGCGCGCAGAGAGGGCCATCGCCGGGCCCAGTGGATGGGAGGTCTCGGCGTCCTTATTTCCGCGGGCTTCTTCCTGCTGGCGGTTGTGCCAAACTTCTGGGTCGTCAACACCATGGCGGCGGAGTCCTACCTCATTCTGACGCTGTGGGGCGTCCTGGGGCTGGCTTTCTTCCGTTTTATCGTGGTAAAGGACCGCGAGGGGCGTTTCGGGAAATCGACGGTGGTGTGGCTGGCCATCCTGTTTCTTCTCTTCTTTGTGTCCGCAATCTGGATGCGCCAGGAGATATACTCCGAGATAAGTATTGTCATCGACAGCAGCGTTGTGTACCAGATTATTCGTGCATCGCTCATCAAAAACAATATGATACAGATTGGGCTCTGCTTTATAAGTCTGGCGATACTGTTCAGTGTCTTCTCCATCAGGAATAAAAGAGAAAGAGAGCTGGAGGTCGCGAAGGCTCAGGCGGAGCAGGCCAACGCCGCCAAGAGCGAGTTTCTGGCCAGCATGTCCCACGAGATACGCACGCCTATCAACGCCGTGCTGGGCATGAACGAGATGATTATCCGCGAGAGCCGGGACAGGAACATCACGACCTGCGCCCGCAACGTGGAGAGCGCGGGGAAGAACCTGCTGTCCATCATCAACGACATCCTGGACTTCTCCAAAATTGAGGCGGGCAGAATGGAGATTGTGGAGACGGACTACCAGCTCAGTTCTGTCCTGAACGACGTGACGAACATGATTGTCTTCAAGGCGAAACAGAAGAAGCTGGAATTCCACATCAGCGTGGACGAGACACTGCCGGACGGACTGCACGGGGACCCGGTACGCGTGCGCCAGACGGTCGTCAATATCCTGAACAACGCTGTGAAGTACACCCACGAGGGCAGCGTATCCTTCCTTGTGGGCGGGGAGCGCGACGGCAGCACGCTGAGGCTCATTTTTCAGGTGAAGGACACGGGCATCGGCATCAGGCCGGAGGACAAGTCCAGGCTCTTCGGCAAGTTTCAGCGCGTGGACCTGGCTCAGAACAGCACGGTGGAGGGCACGGGCCTTGGACTCTCCATCACCAGGAACCTGCTGGAGATGATGAGCGGCGAGGTCAGTGTGGAGAGCGAGTACGGGAAGGGGTCCACTTTCACCATCCGCCTGCCGCAGAAGATTGTTGATGACGAGCCTATCGGGGATTTTCAGAAGAAATTTGAGCAGTATGTCCACAGCATGAGGGTCTACCGCGAGTCCTTCAGGGCTCCGGATGCGCGCATCCTTGTGGTGGATGACACGGATATGAATCTGACGGTTGCAGAGGGGCTTCTCGCCAGGACGGAGGTTGGGATTGAAACAGCCATAAGCGGCTTTGAGGCCCTGGCTCTGACGGGGAAGACGCGGTACGACCTGATCCTGATGGATCACCGGATGCCCCAGATGGATGGAACTGAGGCGCTGCACCGCATCCGTCAGCAGGAGAACGGGCTCAACCGGGAGACGCCCATCATCTGCCTGACGGCGGACGTGGTGGGGGGGGCGAAGGCGCGCTACATCGCGGAGGGCTTCACGGACTACCTCTCCAAGCCCATTGATGGCACGGCTCTGGAGGCGGCGCTGATAAAGTATCTCCCGGCGGAGAAGGTACACATTCAGGAGGAGCCGGAGGATGGGGACGGGGAGGACGCGCTGGCTCAGATGACGGAGCTTGAGGCCTTCTACTCCGGTGTGAAGGCGCTGAATTATGGGGATGCCGTCCGCTTCTGTTCAAATGAGGAGATACTGAAGAAGACGCTGGAGCAGTTCTACCGCTCCATCAAATCAAACGCCAACGCCATTGACGGCTTCCTGATGGAGAAGGATTACAAAAACTACACTATCAAGGTCCATGCGCTGAAGAGCTCGGCACGTCTGATTGGGGCGGGGGCCCTGTCGGCGGACGCCCGGTATCTGGAAGATCTGGGGAACTCCCTGACGCGGGACGACATTGTGCGCATCGGGGAACTGACGCCCAAACTGCTGGAGGACTACCGAAAATTCCTCGACATCCTGTCCCCTCTGTACGCGGAGGAGGAAGCGGCGCGAAGAGGCGCCGGAGATTTCCGTCAGCGAGTTGAACGAAGCCTACGATGCCATAAGACAGTTCGTAACGAGCTTCGACATTGACGCCATCGACGGCTTCATCTCGGAGGTTCGGAAGTACCGCATTCCCACGCTGGAGGAGGCGCGGTTCGCGGCAGTTGAGGAGTGTGTGCGCAACATGGACTGGCTGGGTCTGGAGGAAGCTCTGCGGAAGTAGTCGTTTTTTTCGCTTTAGCTTTACTTGATGGCGCAAAGCAGGAAACCCGTTTTGTGGGGGGGAGCTGACGCCCAAACTGCTGGAGGACCGCCGAAAATTCCTCGACTCCCCTCTGTACGCGGAGGAGGAAGCAGTGCGAAGAGGCGCCGGAGATTTCCGTCAGCGGGTCGGCAGGAAAACCCGCTGTGCGGGCTGAACGAGGCCTGCGATGCCATAAGACAGTTCGTAACGGGCTTCGACATTGACGCCATCGATGGCTTCATCCCGGAGGTTCGGAAGTACCGCATTCCCACGCTGGAGGAGGCGCGGTTCGCGGCAGTTGAGGAGTGTGTGCGCAACATGGACTGGCTGGGCCTGGAAGAAGCTCTGCGGAAGTAGTCGTTTTTTTCGCTTTAGCTTTACTTGATGGCGCAAAGCAGGAAACCCGCTGTGCGGGCTGAACGAAGCCTGCGATGCCATAAGACAGTTTGTAACGGGCTTCGACATTGACGCCATCGACGGCTTCATCCCGGAGGTTCGGAAGTAGCGCATTCCCACGCTGGAGGAGGCGCGGTTCGCGGCAGTTGAGGAGTGTGTGCGCAACATGGACTGGCTGGGCCTGGAAGAAGCTCTGCGGAAGTAGTCGTTTTTTTC
>JAILIX010000034.1 GCA_024695065.1 Fretibacterium sp.
CCTGGACGGACAGCGAAGGCAATCGGTGGAAGGGCTACGAGGGTGCGGCTCTGACTGACACGCTTTCCACGCCCATCCCGGCCGCGGAGTTCGGCGGGGTGGAGGTAACCGTTCGCAAGGACAGCGCCACCCACCGCTGGCGGTTCTTCCAGCCCCGTGTCACCGACGAAGGCATCACTTACACGCCTCCCAGCGGAAAGACCATTGCCACGGGGACCGATAAGAACACCGTCACGCTGACCGTGGGCGAGTCGATTGGTGTGAACAACAAGAGCTCTGGCATCAATAGCTTCATCTGCGACGAGTCCACGCAGGTTGTCCGCATTGAGAATGCGGAGGACAGCGCGTCCCTGAAAATCGTTGCCCATCAGGCCGGGACTGCAAAGGTTCGCATCCTTTACATCCTCTATGGCTGGAGCACTCATGAGCAGGTTTACTGCATCACAAAGCCGCTTGAAATCACAGTGACGGCGTCTGAGGGCAGGAAGACCAGCGAGGAGAAGTCCAGGAAAGTGGTCGAAGACCTGAGCGGAGACGCAAAAAAGGCCATGGAAGAATTGCTGAACAGCACTGACACGACGACCAAGAAGGCGGCACAGGATGTGGCAGCGACTCTCCACGACAGCCTCAGTCATGAGGAGATATCCAAACTGAGCGCGGAAGAAATCTCCTCAGCCGTGACAAACAAGAAGGATGAGGCAACTGACGCCGCGGTCGAGAACGAGCAGGGTATTGTTCAGGACACCACCAAGCCTGCGGGGACGGACCTGCTTGCCAACAGCACGAACGATTCCCTGACGGCAGCCAACGACCTCTCCGTCAAGCCCAAGGTTGTGACGCCTGTTGGTGTTTCCTCCGAGGATATCGGGACGATGAAAGAGAAGTTTACCAACGTTGATGCAGGTGCGGATGTGGATGTGAGCCTGGTGAAGCTGGCAGCAGAGAGTCTGAAGACGTCAGATGACATTGTCATCGAGACAGCTTCCGCCAGTCTGGAGGATCAGATGAAGGAACTGGAGTCGCTGCTCACCCAGGTGGCTGAGGCTCTGGTCAAGGCAATCAATCCCAGAACTCAGAACATAGGCATGGTCATCGCGACGTCGCTGCCGAAGATGAGGCCGGAGGCCAGCGGATTCTTCCCGATGAAGGTGAACCTGCGGAACCTGACTCCGGGTCGTAAACTGATGTTCTGGCCGTCTGTGAAAGCCTTCAAACAGCACGCGGAGTCACAGGATCAGGTGTCCATGTCTCTGGCAGACGTATCTGTGGCGGAGGAATCTCAGGAGGGCAAGTTCTTCTTCCTGGATAAGAACAAGAACCCGGTCTCGGTGGTAAGCGGTGACGCGTCGGATATGTATGTGGTGCCGTACCTTGCGGGGTACACGGACTATAGCGACGCTTTCATCACGGCGGACGCAACGTCGGACGACAGGGCAGCTCTGCAGAAACTTGCGGACTCTGCCGGCGAAGGCACTCCAGCGAGCAACAAGGGTTCCGGTGGATGCAACACAGGTTTTGCCGGGCTGATGCTGCTTTTGACGACGGGCCTGCTCCTGACGAAGAAGCGTTAACCTTATTCACGGTCCAGAAAAGGCGCCGTCATGAGACGGCGCCTTTCTTTTTATTTCATCTCCTTCGCCCGGAAGCGGGAGTATTCTTCATAATTTCAGCTGCTGTTGATGCCCTTTATAAAGATTTCTCTGTCGTCAACATGATCTGTCAGTACGCATTGCAGAAGTTTTTTGATCTTGTCATCCAGCACCGGGCTGTGCTCCATTGCCAGCAAATCATCCTCTTTATCCCCCCGGCTCCAGTCCACAATCATCCTCAATGATTCTTTCAGAATCAGATCCAGCCATATACAAGCGCTGCGGGCGTTCCCCTCTCTGAACGGGTGAGCGCAGTTCAACATATTTCCCAATCATCTCGTTGAAAGTCCACTGTGGCATTTTTGATTTTTTCCAAAGCCGCGTCCAGGTCTGTCGCAGGAGCAAAACGGAGATTCCCTTTCGCGATATTCGATATTGACGTGACGAGTACGCCCGACAAAGCCGCAGCTTTCATCAAAAAAGAGACGGTGTATTTCCGCAAGAGCAGCATACATTCCAGGCATCAGCGTGTCTAAAAACCGTTTTCAAAAGACCATGCCGTTTTTCCTGCCAATTCGTTCTTCCTCCCACGCCAGCTCCATTGTATTTGTTATGCTCCGTTTATTCATTATTTTATCCGGCATGGCCTTCCTTTTTTGAAGAGAGGGCCGGAGGCATTTGCCTCCGGCCCTCTCTTTTTGCAGATATTTTGTCGTTATGCCTGGCTGTGCGCCATCATGACAGCCCCTGCAATGGAGAGCAGTTTGGCGCGCATGGGGTCGGCGCGGCTGGTCAGGACCACCGGAGCCGCGGCACCGATGATGAGCCCCGCCGTCTCGCTGCCCTTGGCAAAGTAGGTGATAGACTTGGCCAGAGCGTTGCCCACCTCAATCTGCGGCACAAAGAGGATGTCCGCATGTCCGGCAACAGGCGAGTCGATGTGCT
>JAILIX010000074.1 GCA_024695065.1 Fretibacterium sp.
ACTTCTCTATTCCATACACAGTGGATGAATGTTCTATTCCATAACCGTTTTTTTCTATATGTGGGCCAATATTAACCGGATGCGGATCTGTAACTGTGTATACCCCCTCTGTCAGCTTTACAAGGCTTGAGAGACAAACCCCCGGTGAAGATTTTATGCATCTGAACATCATCCTGAGCACACTCTTTGCACCATATTCTTCGATAATGTCTGTATCAGATTCTGGCCGGAGCTTGACAGCATTAAAATCCCCGGATTTATAGTGTCTTTCCCATATCTCTCTGGGGGCGATTTTATATGCAAATTCCAGGATATCTTCATCCAAAGCATAAGGTGTATATCTCACTGCCGCCCCAATCACCGTCATGGGTAATCCCAATGTCTCAACCTGACGGCGGCCAGGAGTCTCAACCCGCAGCGTTGAGTATAGCGGTCCTTTAACTGCAGAAAAAAGGGCAATAATGGCCAGAAGGACCGTCAGAAATTTTTTCCCGGGGATTTGAAAAAATAGGGCCAAAAGCAGAGGAGCTGTGAACAGAATGGCATTATGCCTGAATATTGTGGTAAATACAAATACCGTCACAAGAAAAACAAAATGAGAAAATCTGTTTAACCAATTTCCTCCAGACATGATGATTTTGAGAGAAAAAACCATCAACAGCAGTGCCCCGATGGCAAACGACACATCCTTCCATGGAATCACGGATATGCAGAGAAGCGGATTGCATAAAATGTATATCATTGATCCTGAGACATAGTTCTTCCCGGCATATTGATAAATTGTATGAAAACAGTAACCAAGCGCTGCAGAAAAGACCAAAACCTGAAAAAGAGAAACAGAGCCTGCACAGCCGCCAGTTATTGTAAGCGGAAGCCAGAAGGCAAATAAAGTTTGGAGAACGGGATGCCAGTCATTGAAAGGCTGAGCGCCAATGGCCTGACCATATTGTTCTATGGAATCCTGAGTGAATCCGCCTGGATAATAAGCAACAAAATATATGAGAAGGACAGCCAAAGGGACCCCATATAAAATCAGACTCACTTTCCTGCCGGATTTTTGCTGAAACAGCCTTGTATCATCAATTTCCAGTTTGGAGAAGAAGTGAATAATAATGGGTGAAAAAAGGAAGGAAATAATCATCCACGACCCGGATCCGACATAAAAACGATCGAAATTATTATTCACTATTATTTGACAAATAATAATAAAGGACAGATAAAGGGACAGTAAAATGCAGTTTGATTTTCTTTCAGAGAAAATTCTGAAATAATTCAGTCTTTTCACCTGTCATCCGCTCCTTTCGGCAAAGGAATACAGAGCCCCCGAACGTCCGTCTCATAACCCTTCAGGGGCCTCAACAAAAATGTTGGAGCCCCTGATAATGGGAACAGATCAGGATTGGGGGGAGTGCTCCCCGGGTTGTTCTCCCCCTTTGGTTTTCTCCCGGAGCCAGGCTTCGAGGGGGTTCCCTCCGCGGATCAGTTTCCCGTCGGGCGATGTGAAGGCGTGGCGTGTGTAGCCCTCCGCGGCCAGCCGGCCGGTGGATGCCTGAAAAATCCGGCAGGCAAAGGTCACGCTCACCTTTGAAAGCTCGCTGACACGGGTTTCAATCTCTATCTCGTCGTCATAAAACAGGGAGGACTTGTAGCGGCAGTGGGCCTCCACCACAGGAAGCAGAATGCCATCCGCCTCCCACTCGGTGTAACCCCGGCCATGGGCGCGGCAGAACTCCGTCCGCCCCATCTCAAACCAGTCCACGTACCGCCCGTAGTAGGCGATGCCCATCTTGTCCGTCTCGCCATACCGAACCCTCGTCCGGCAGATAAAACCTCGTTCCGTACTCTTCAAAGTGCCCTTCATGTCTCTCCGTTCCCTCCGTGTCCCTGCCCCGCAGATAAGCCGCTCAGGGCTTTTGCGTTATAATACAGGAAGAAACGCCGTCAGAAAACCCCCACGGCTTCAGACTGGGGATAAGAAGGGAGACGACGGGAAATGAAAAACACGGCAGGACTCCGGGCTCGCTGGAAGAGCATCGGGATGCTGGTGCTTCTGGCGCTTTTCTGCGCCGGAACGGGAGAAGGCGCCGCGTGGAATATTTCCGGCCTCTGGCTGGTTGAGGGGACCGGTTATGTGGACTGGAAGGGAATCCGTTCCTCCCTCGAACTGGATGGGAATATGACCCTCTATACCGTCGAGAGCGGAGATATCTGGGCCATCACAAGCTATGACCTGACCCTTGAGCTCGACGCTACTGCGGCGGGCATTGGCGTGTGGGATGACCACCTTCAGGAGATATTTCATGACCACATTCCTCTTCTGGAAAGCCTGAACCCCTCTCTGGGCGAGCCCTTCAGGCTGCCTGCGGTCACCACAAAGGATGGTCTGACCTACAGGGTCACCTTTACGTCCGAGACGTCCGGGACGGTGGATATCTCCGGAGAGGACTCCAGGCTGGGCAGCGTCAGCGGGCTTAAAATAGGTTCGGAGAGCGCCCTCTGGAAGAGCGGAACTTCCAAACCCAGTGTCAATGATGCCAGCAGCGGGTGCAATGCCGGCAAAATGGGGCTGTTTTCCCTGACGGCGGCGGCACTGCTGATGATATATCGCGTTTTCAGGGGAGTTCGTGTAAAATAAGAATGTTAATCTGTCCTCAGGAGCGGGAGGGAATTCAGTGGCCGAGGCAGCGGGTTCAGTAAGCTCAATAAAGAAGACGATACAGAACTACTCCGACATCGGCGTAGCTCTGCTGATGATTCTTGTCATCGTCATGATGGTCATCCCTCTTCCCACATGGCTTATTGACATCTTCCTGTCCTTCAATATTACACTGGGAGTCGTGACGCTGCTGGTGACGTTCTACGTCAAGCGCGCGCTGGATCTTTCCATCTTCCCGACACTTCTGCTGATTGCCACTTTGTTCCGGCTCTCGCTGAACGTCTCCACCACAAGGCTCATTCTGCTGACCGGCAATCCAGGCCAGCTCATTGAGGCGTTTGGCAATTTCGTCGTCGGCGGAGATTACGTCGTGGGCATCATCATGTTCCTGATTCTGGTCATCATCCAGATGATGGTCATCACCAAGGGCGCGGAGCGTGTGTCGGAGGTCGCGGCCCGCTTCACCCTCGACGCCATGCCTGGAAAGCAGATGTCCATCGACGCGGACCTGAACTCCGGCACCATTGATGAACAGGGCGCAAAACAGCGCCGCATGGAGGTGCAGAAGGAGGCAGACTTTTATGGGGCCATGGATGGAGCCTCGAAGTTCGTCAAGGGGGACGCCATTGCGGGTCTCATCATCACCACGATAAACATCATCGGGGGACTTTCGCTGGGGGTGTTCCGGCAGGGTCTGGAGTTGGGGGCGGCCGCACAGAAATACAGCCTGCTGACCGTTGGCGACGGTCTGGTGGGGCAGATTCCGTCCCTGCTCATGTCCACGGCCATGGGCGTCATCGTGACCCGTGCCGCCGCCTCCTCAGAGCTGGGGCCGGACCTCATCGCTGCCTTTACAAAATATCCCCGGCCGCTCTATATCGGCTCAGGAATGCTCTTCGCTCTGGCCATCATCCCCGGCCTGCCGACGGTTCCCTTCATGTTTCTGGGGCTCCTGACCGGATTGATGGGCTACTCCGTCAGCCGGGAGGCTGCTGTCCAGGCCATCACGGCGGAGGAACACGCCGCCGGAGGAGCCGGACCGGGCCCTGGAGCGGCTCCTGCCGCGCCGGCGGCCGCCCCCGGAGGGGCGCCGGGTGCCCCCGGAGCGCCCGAGGAAAAACCCGCGCCCGCGTCGCCGGAGGATGTGATGAAGCTTCTGACCGTGGAGCCGATGGAGGCGGAGATCGGGTATGCCATCATCCCTCTCATCGACCCGGCCCAGGGCGGTGACATGCTGGACCGGATCGGGACCATACGCAAGCAGATGGCCGTGGAGATGGGGATTGTTGTTCCCCCCATCCGAATCCGGGACAACATTCAAATCAAGCCCACAGAATACATTCTTCGTGTCAAGGGGGCGGAGGCCGGCCGGGGGGAACTTCTTCCCGATCACTATCTGGCCATGAACACCGGCGGCGTGGAGGAGGAACTCATCGGAGTCCCCACGAAGGAGCCGGCCTTTGGTCTGCCCGCGCTGTGGATTGCCCCCGATCTTCGGGACAAGGCCGAGGCGATGGGCTATACTGTTGTAGACGCGCCCTCCGTTCTGGCGACCCACCTGTCCGAGGTGATCCGCAAGAACGGCGCGGAGCTCCTGACCCGTCAGGAGGTGCAGAAGCTCACGGACATGGTCAAGGAGTCCGCCCCGGCTGTTGTGGAGGAGCTGCTGGCTTCCCTGTCGCTGGGCGAGATTCAGAAGGTGCTTCAGAATCTCATCCGCGAGCAGGTGCCTATCCGTGACCTTGTGACAATCTTTGAGGCGCTGGCGGACTACGGCAAAATGTCGCGCAGCGTGGACTTCCTGACGGAACGGGCGCGGGAGTCTTTGTCACGGCTCATTTCCTTGAAGATACAGGGCCCGGACGGCGTCATCACCGCCGCGACGCTTTCTCCCAATTGGGAGCAGAAGATTATGGCGGGCGTTGATGGCGACCTGACGCGGGGGTGGCAGCTCAACATGGACCCCCGTGAGGTGCAGAAGATGATCGCTGCAATCTCCCGTGCCATGGACGATATGGCGGTCAAGAATCTGCCTCCGGTCCTTCTGGTGCATCCGGATGTCCGGCTCATTGTCAGGCGCCTGATTGAGGGAGCCATCGCAAATATCTTTGTGGTGTCGTACAATGAGATTGTCCATGGGGTTCAGATCAAGACGGTAGGAATGGTGGAATAGATAAATGCGTGTGGCTAACCAGATTACTTTTGAGGCGAAAGACGACGCGGAGGCACTGCGCCTCGCGTCTGAGCGGCTGGGTAAGGACGCCGTGATCCTCTCCACGCGGGTGGTGAAGGAGGGGGGGATTCTGGGCTTCTTCCGCCGGCCGGTTCTAAGGGTTACGGCGGGTATTCTGGAGGATGACGTTAAAAAAGAGGTCAAGGGCAGGCCCAAGACCCAGCGGGAACCCCGCGATGACGAGGACATACGGAGGGAGAACCTCATTGCCTTCCAGAAGCTCATGGAGTTCAAGGAGCGCACCTCGGGCGGCTCAGGGGGCTCTGTTGCGCCCGCCGCGCCCACGGGAGGCGAAGGGTATCAGCCGGAGGGCATGACGGGCACCGGGAGAGGGGCAACGTCTCCGGAGGGCGACAGTCTGCATATTTCCTCACAGGCGCTCCGCAGCGCTTACGGTCTGGAAGGGACTGCCCAGCTGCCCGCGCCGAAGACGGCTTCTCCTGCCGTTCCCCAGACCCCGGCAGCACCGGTCCACACGGAGGGATCCGCAGCCTCAAATGAGACAAAACTCCTTAAAAACCAGGTGGGAGAGCTCGCAGAGAGAATTGACTCTCTGCTGGAAAGGCTGTCTCTGGTGGAGACAGGAATGGCATCCCCCCTGCCGCAGCAGGCTCAGGAGTCTGTGTCCCGCGCAGCGGGTTCGCCTGTTCTCCCCCCCGCGGGGACGATTCAGACCGGGGGATTTCAGGCCGGGTTGCCCGTGTCAGAGGCTTCCGTCCCGATTCCCGTTGACGAGCGCGCCATTGCGGAGCGGCTTCGGGCCTCGGACGTTGATGAGCGGTATATCCGCAAGATTCTGGCGGATTACGGCGTTTCCGGCGCGGTGCCGGGCGGTGGAGGGAAGATGCTGGCCTTCACAGATTGGCTGGCATCGCGGATTAAGTGTTCTGTGGATATGGGCATGGACCCTTCAGGTGGCCGTAAATTGATGTTTCTGGGGCCCACCGGCGTGGGCAAAACGACGACCATTGCCAAACTGGCGGCCATTCAGGCCTTATGGGAACACAAGAAGGTCTTGCTGCTCACCAGCGACACTTACCGCATCGCTGCTGTCGACCAGCTTAAGACCTATGCTAAGATATTAGGGGTACCTATTGAAATTGTCTTTGAGGCCGAGGCGATTCCCTCCATTCTGGAGGAGCACGAGAACGCGGATATCATTCTGCTCGACACGGCGGGAAGGGCACAGAGGGACAAAAAGAGCATCGGGGTCTTTGAGGAACTCTACGATACCTTTGCCCCGGATGCGGTGCATCTTGTGCTGGCGGCCAACATGAAGTATCCCGACATGAGGGATGTTGTGGAGCATATTCCCAACATCCCGGTTTCGCACCTGCTCTTTACAAAGCTGGACGAAACCGTGAGCTTCGGGGCAATCTTCAACATACAGCAGGTAATGGACTGCCCTGTGTCGTTCCTCACGGCGGGGCAGAACGTGCCCAAGGACATTGAGACGGCCTCCGGCAGCCGCATCGCGGATTTTTTAATGATGAGCGAAGAGGAGCGTAAGCGGGGATGACTACGGCTTTGTCGACAGGAAATGGAATGTACCTGCCCGATCAGGCCGGGGATCTCCGGCGTATCGTTGAGGAGAAGAGGCAGGCGTCCCGCCATGGAGGACGGGGAAGTCACCTGAAGACGATGGCTGTTCTCAGCGGCAAGGGAGGAGTCGGGAAGAGCAATGTCTCTCTGTCGATTTCCTGTGCTCTGGCGGACGAAGGGAAGCGGGTCGTTCTGCTGGACGCGGATCTTGGCATGGCGAACCTGGATATCCTGTGCGGGATTGTGGCAAAGTATAATTTATCTCATCTGGTGGCGGGCAGCCGTGAGCTGGATGAGATACTGATTCCTCTGGAGGAAAGGGTGCTCCTGTTGCCCGGAGGCAGCGGGCTTAAGGAGATGGCTGACCTCGACGATGAGGGGATGGAGAGGGTTTTTGACCTGCTCATGGGACTTGAGGACCGGGCAGATGTTCTGGTTATGGACACGGGAGCGGGTATTCACAAGGGCGTCCTTTCCTTTGCGCAGGCGGCGGATGTGGCGCTGCTCGTCACTACGCCGGAGCCCACCTCGGTGCGTGATGCCTATGGAGTCATCAAGTCTCTGGGCGGAGGAGGGCGGAAGCAGGGCGAGGATTTAATGCTGGTTGTCAATATGGCGGGCAGCCGGGGAGAGGCGCATGATGTGGCAGACCGTATCCGCATGGCGTCTATACAGTTTTTGGGCAGTGCGCCGGCCTACCTTGGGTATATTCTCAGGGATGACAGCGTGGAGCGGGCCGTCCGTGGCCGGAAGATTTTTTATCGGTCTCATCCATCCTCCTCTGCGGCAAAATGCGTTAAGCGGCTGACGGGTGAGCTGCTGCGGTTATGGGACGGCCGGCCGGTGCAGGCCGATGCACAGGGGATAAGGTCCTTCTTTCTGAGGCTGACGCGGGGTTTCTTCGCGGAGCCGTGAAGGCGGGAGAGTGTCTGCGGGGCCGTGTCAGGTGTTTTTGTTTTTGATCTCAATGCTGAGGGATGCCCCCGGCATGAGTGAATTTGAATTTGCGAAGTTCTGGAGGGTGAGGCTATGACGCCCCGTTCTGGGAAGATCAAAGTACTTGTCGTCGACGATTCCGCGTTGATGAGGCAGTTGATTGGAGATATCCTGACGTCTGACCCGCGGATACAGGTTGTGGGGACGGCGCGCGACGGCCGGGATGCGTTGAGTCAGATTAAGACGCTGAAGCCCGATGTCGTGACGATGGATGTCGAAATGCCCAATATGGATGGGCTGAAGGCGCTGGAGGAAATCATGAGGACCAATCCCATGCCGGTCCTTATGGTGAGCAGCGTGACGCAGGAGGGGGCGGAAGTGACGCTGAAGGCCCTGTCACTGGGCTGCGTGGACTTCGTTGCCAAACCCTCCGGGTCCATCTCACTGAACATCCGTGATGTGGGGCGCGACATCGTGGAGAAGGTCGTGGCGGCCAGCACGGCGCATGTCCATCCGAGCGGGGCCTTCTTCTCCGCAAAACCGGTGGCCCTGCCCAAAGCCGCGGACTTCCGGCGCATGACCCCGCCGGTCTCATCGCGGCGCAAGGAGATTGTCGCCATCGCTTCCTCAACGGGAGGGCCCATGGCCCTGAACGAACTGCTCCCCAAACTGCCGGGTAATTTCCCCGTTCCCATTGTCATCACCCAGCATATGCCCAAGGAGTTCACCCCCTCCTTCTCAAGGCGGCTCAATGCGGCCTCGGCCCTGGAGGTCGTCGAGGGGTTTGAAGGGCTTTCGCTCAAGCCTGGCCGCGTGGTGATTGCGCCGGGGGGCAAGCATCTTGTATTGAAACGCCGGAACGGGGCCGTGGTCTGCGACCTCTCGGATGCGCCTCCGGAGTTGTCCGTAAAGCCCGCAGCGAATATAATGTTTCGTAGTGTGGCGGAGCAGTACGGCGGGAATGTCCTCTGTGTCATCCTGACCGGGATGGGACGGGATGGAACGGATGGGGCTATTCCCCTGCACAATAAGGGGGCCTATGTGATTGCGGAGTCCCAGAAGACCTGCGTGGTGTATGGGATGCCCAAGGCTGCCGTCGATGCGGGGATTGTGGATGAGGTGCTTCCTCTGAACGAGATTCCTGATGCGATGGTTCGGAACGTGAAGGGTTAGCAGATAAAAATAATATATAATAATATAGAAATTTAGAGTTTGGGGGATGAATGGCAGCATGACAGATATGGACATGAGCCAATACCTTGGCGCTTTCCTGGATGAGACGGATGACAACCTCCAGCGGCTCGACGACCTCTTGCTGGCTCTCGAGAAGAATATGGTGGATATGGACGTCATCAACGAAATTTTCAGGGCTGCGCACACCCTGAAGGGCATGGCGGGGACCATGGGCTTTACCCAGATGATGGGGCTGACCCATGCGATGGAGGACCGGCTGGATGAGGCCCGTAAGGAGACAAATCCTCTGACGGAGGCGGACATGAACCAGCTTTTCTCGGGGCTGGATACCCTGCAGTCCATGGCAGACTCCATCCGGGGCGGCGGGAACGATGCGCACATCGATGTCTCCGAGCTGGTTGCGGCTCTGCGCCATGAGGGCCCCGCTCCAGAGGCCGCTGCCCCCGCAGCCGCCGGGGAGAAAAAAACTGAAGGCCCTGTGCTGTCCGAAAAGGACATCGAGTGGATTCAGAAAGCAAACGAGATGAGCATGACGCCCTTCAGTGTTCATGTGACGCTGAGTCAGACCTGTCTGCTGAAGGCGGCGCGTGCCTATATGGTTGTCAATCGTCTCGAGGAGATGGGCAATCTGTATAAGACCAATCCTCCGACGGAAGCGCTTGAGAACGAGGAATTTGAGTGGGACTTCATGGTGTACCTCGCCTCTTCTCAGCCGGCTGAGGAGCTCAAGAAAGCAGTGGAGAAGATCAGCGACATAGCCACGGCTGATGTGGAGGAAGTGAAGGCGGCTGCTGAAGCAGCGGCGGAACCTGCCCCTGCGCCTGCCGCGCCTGCTGAGGCTCCGGCTGCTGCTGCTCCGAAGCCAGCACCGGCGGAGACTCCGAAGCCGGCACCGGCGGCGGCTCCGGCAGTTGCCGCCAAGAAGGACGGGGCGAAGAAGGCCAGTCAGACCGTCCGCGTGGATATCGGCCGTCTGGACAAGCTGATGAACCTGGTGGGAGAGCTGGTTATCAGCCGGGCCCGCATTGAGCGTCTGGTGCAGGAAGCGCGGCTTCGTGAGTTCGATGATCCCCTTTCTCAGCTGGGACGTATTTCCGGCGATATTCAGGAGCTGGTGACAAAGCTCCGCATGGTTCCCGTGTCCTTCACCTTTGATCGCTTCCCGCGCCTGATCCGCGACCTCGGCAAGACGCTGAACAAGAATGTGGAGCTTGTGCTGGAGGGCGAGGATACAGAGCTTGACCGTACAGTTATCGACGAGATCGGCGACCCGATGGTTCACCTGATCCGAAACTCGATGGACCACGGCATCGAGCATCCTGCTGAGCGTAAGGCCCTTGGCAAGCCGGAGAAGGGTATCCTGAAGATTGCCGCCTATCAGGAGGGCAGCGGTGTCGTCATTGAGGTTTCGGACGACGGAGCGGGCATCGACCCGGAGCGGGTCAAGCAGAAGGCCATTGAGCGCGGGGTCATCTCTGAGGATCGTGCCGCGACCATGAGCGACGAGGAGGCGCAGCAGCTCGTTCTCCTGCCGGGATTCAGCATGGCGAAGGCTGTGACGGACCTGTCGGGCCGCGGTGTCGGAATGGATGCGGTCAAGACAAAGGTTGAGGCCCTGGGCGGTCAGTTTGACATGGTGAGCAAAAAGGATGAGGGCACCCATGTCTACATCCGTCTGCCCCTGACGCTTGCCATTGTCCTGTCGCTGCTGATCAAGGTGGGCGATGAGACCTATGCTATCTCCCTTGAGAACGTCGAGGAGACGATCATGGTCAGGAAGGAGAACATCAAGACGGTGCATGGGGAGCCGACGACCCTGCTTCGCGGCGAGGTGCTCTCCCTGAATGATCTGGGTGATGTCCTGGGGGCCGAGGGAGTGGAGCACGACCGGGATGAATATCCTGTCGTTGTGGTCAAGATTGGCAAGAACAAGATTGGCTTCATCGTCAGTGAGCTGATTGGTCAGCAGGAAATCGTTATCAAGTCCCTGGGGCGTTTCCTCTCGAAGATCGACGGGATCACGGGAGGCACCATTCTGGGTGACGGCAACGTCGCGCTGATTCTTGATGTCGCGTCGTTCTACTCAAAGGGTTAACCGGTGGCAGCCATGCTTGACCTGGGGTCGTTCAATAGTCTGCAGCTGGACGCTATTCGGGAGGTAGGGAACATCGGCACGGGCAATGCCGCAACAGCCCTGTCAAAACTTCTTTCCTGCATGATCGACATGGATGTCCCTACGGTGAAGCTCGTCTCCATTTATGATCTTGCCCAGCACTATGGAGAGCCTGATGAGCAGGTTGCGGCAGTTTTCGTCCGCTCCACGGGAGGGTTCGGGTGCAGCCTGATTTTTATCCAGAACGAGCCGGAAGCCCGTATGATGGTGGACCTGCTGCTGAAGCAGCAGTTTGGGGATGCTCTTCCTAAGGATCTCTCTCAGGAACTGAGCGACAGTGCGTTGGCCGAGGTGGGCAACATCATTCTGAGCTCTTTCCTGAATGCAATCAACATCCTGATCGGGACCCAACACCAGATATCCGTCCCGGGAGTGGCGCACGACATGCTCTCTTCCATCCTGGATGTCGTGGCCTCCATCTTCGGGCAGATGGGTGAGATGGCCCTGATGGTGAATACGGAGCTTCGAATCGGAGGGGCCGGGGATGCCGCTATCTCAGGGAACATCGTTATGATTCCTGACCCTGACGCGCTCGAAATCCTCCTGAGAAAGTTAAAGGTGTTGTAGACCATGGTAGAGAACGCCTACGTCTTGGGAATGGCGGATTTAATGGTTGCCAAGGCTCCCGCGAAACTGGTGACGCTGGGATTAGGCTCCTGCATTGGGCTTGTGATCTTCGATCATATTGCGAAGGTTGCCGGGATGGCGCATATCATGCTCCCCGACAGCCGCGGGGCGGGTAATCTTGAGAAAATTGGCAAATTCGCGGATACAGCAGTCCCGGCCCTCGTTGATGAAATGCTTAAACTGGGTGCCACGAAACCCCACATGAAGGCCAAGATTGCCGGAGGCGCTCAGATGTTTGCGCTGCCCGGTGCATCTGCTGAGTTCCTGACGGTGGGCGCGAAGAACGTCAAGGAAACGACGGCTCGCCTGGCCAAGCTGGGGATAGCGCTGGTTGCATCAGATACGGGAGGCAACAAGGGACGGACTGTGGAATTTTCCACGTCAAACTGGATGCTGAAGATTAAAACCCTTGGAAAGGGTGTTATGGAGATATAGTGAACAAACGGGGGGTGGTGCTTTGAGCCAGGGAGAGGAAAATTCCGACGCGAAGCTGTGGGAAGAGTATGCAAATACCCCCACAGAGGCTTGCCGCGAGCGGATTGTAAAGAGATATCTGCCCTTGATCAAGTACGTGGTGGCCAGGATGGCCGTAACCCCGCCCCCTGGCCTTGACTACGAGGACCTTCTGAGTTTTGGGGTGTTTGGGCTGTTGGACGCCATTGATCGTTTTGACCTGTCCAAGGGTTTTTCCTTCCAGACTTTCGCAGTCCCCCGTATTCGTGGGGCTGTGCTGGATGAACTCCGCAAGTGCGACTGGTTCTCCAGGACGGGACGGGAAAAAGTACAGCGCCTCAACAAGGCTATGGAGAAGGTCCTGAGGGAAAAGGGGCGCCTCAGAGACGAATGGGTCATGGAGGAGATGGGGGTTGACGAAAAGACCTATTTTGAGGTCCAGGAACTCGCCAGCCGCAGTTATATAACCTCCCTTGATGAGGTGATGCCTCTTGACGATGGTGAGGTTTCGCTGGAGGCAACGATTGCTGATGACCGGGACGGAGCCCCTGAGCGTCTGGAGTACGAGAGCGACATGGAGCAGCTTGTCTCCGCGATGAAGGAGCTCTCGGAGAGGGAACAGCAGGTTCTCTCTCTTTACTATTATGATGGGCTGTCCCTGAAGGAAATCGGCAGGGTGCTGGGAGTTACAGAGTCCCGTATTTCCCAGATACATGGCCGCGCGCTCTCTGCGCTTCGCGCAACGTTGCAGGCTGCAATGGCCTGACCTGTGTGTTCTGGATCTGTGAAGAAAGCAAGGAGGGGGTTGTCTTGGCAGCAGAGCTGAAGCTTGAGGCGAACGGTGAGGGAGTCTGGCTCTCCGCTCCGGGAGGGGAATTCTCTCAGGACGACGTCTCCCAGGACGATATCTATAACCTCCTGAGGAGTCATGGCATACGCAGGTATGACCTGAAGGTTATTGAAGGTTTCCTTCACTCAAGAACGGGTGAGCCATGCAGGATAGCGTTCCGCAACCCGGATTACGAGAAAGCTGCAAAAATAGCGGTCAGCCTTTCCAATGAGAATATGACCGCTTCTGTTCTGATTGAGGCGCCTTTCTTCACAAAACCATGGCCCACGGAGAGTGAGATTCTCAGAGCCCTGAAAGAGAAGGCGGTGGTGTATGGCATTAACCGTGATGTCATCCGGGAGATGCTTGAGAGCCGCCGCTGCGAAGAGTACGTGGAAGTGGCCAAAGGGCTGGACCCCGTTGAGGGAAAAGATGCCTATATCGAGTACTACATAAACCCGGACAAGCCTTTTGAGGTCAGCGGTGACGAGAAGGTGGACTACTGGAGCCGGAGCATGCTGGTCACCGTTCATCCGGGGCAGGAGGTCGCTGTCAAGCACCCTGCGGAAGCGGGGAAAAACGGGATGTCGGTTATCGGCACACTGGTTAAGGCCCCCACGGTGAAGAATGTTGAATTTGCTTTCGGTGAAGGATTGGCAAGGTCAAAAGAGAATCCTCTTCTTCTGATTTCCACCGCAGACGGGCAGCTCAAAAATCAGAAGGGGAAGCTGGTTGTTCTGCCGGAACTGGATGTCCCCGGAGACGTGGATTTTGGTATTGGGAGCATCGATTTCACAGGGGCTGTTGCCATTCGCGGTTCAGTGCGTTCTGGCTTTCACGTCATTGCTCAGGGGAACATTGACGTGCGCGGGATGGTGGAAGGGGCTGATATCGACAGCCAGGATTCCGTGACCATTCACGGCGGCGTACGTGCCATGGGCAAGGGATATGTTCAGGCCAGCGGAGATGTCAGCGTCAACTTCGTCGACCAGGCGACAATCCGCAGCGGAGGAAACATCATCGTAAAAAACGCCATCCTGCACAGTCAGCTTTATGCCCGGAAGTCTGTGATTGTTCTGGGGAGCGGCAAGAAGTCTCAGATTGCCGGCGGCCGGATTGAAGCGGGGCTGGAGGTTTCCTGTCATGTTCTGGGAAGTGAAATGGGGACCAAGACGGAGGTCGTGGTTGGCCTTCCTCCGGAGCAGATCGAGAAGCGGCGTATCCTTCAGAACGAGATTAAACGCTGTGAGGAGAACCTGGAAAAGATAGATCCCAACCTCACCCTTCTGAAGAAGATGGAAGCGGGGGGGCAGATTGATGATCAGAAGCGCGCTATGCTGATGAACCTGACGAAGATGAAATTCCAGCTTCAGGCTGCTCTGGAAAGCATGAACATCGAGCTCAAAGATCTGGAGTTCCAGCTGGGCTCTTTGCGCGACAGGGGGATTGTCCGCGTCAAGGAGGTCTGCTACAGCGGGGTGACCATTTCTATTCGGGGAATCTTTTATCATGTGGAGGGAGAATGCAAATACACTTCCTTCATTGTGGATGAACCGACAGGGACCATCGTTCTGCGCCCCTTTGACTATGTAATGAGCCAAAACAAAGACGCCTGAGACGTGCAATCTGACAGGGGGAGGTGTTCGGGATGCAGCCAATCAGCCTTTTAATGTCACACTTCAATGTGGAAAACAATATTCATATGACTCCCAACGCCCTGGCCGCAGCACAGGACACAGCTCAGGGCCAGGAAATTGTGCGTGACAGCATCCGTATCACGCAGACAGTGCAGGCCAATGAGGCCGCTGCCGAGACACAGAAGGTCCATCGCCGCAGTGAGGATGAGGAGCGGGAGGATCGGCGCCGGGACTCAAGGGACACCTATTCAGGCTCTCAGGGAGAGGAAGGCGGGAAGGAACCCTCCAATGAGGGAGCATCCCCCCTTCCTGTGGTTCATTCCGAGGAGCGTCCCCCTGCGAAGGGTTTTGACTTCTACGTTTGATTCTATGTCCGAGGACAGATCGGGAGGAACAGATGGCAGCTTCGAACAGTCTGGGCTATATTATTGTGGACGGAGTGGAGGGACAGATCCGGGGGGCATCGCTTGTGGTGGATTTCCGTGGGATTCCGCTGGATTTCCGCTACACAGACCCCATCCGTCCTTCGCGGCTGGAGCGTGTCCTCTATGGCAGCGCGCTGGACACCTATCTCCGGGAGGACCTGGTTCTTCAGAGTCTTCTGGGTGCCGTTGAGGTGAAGCCGCAGCTCTGGCTTTGCAATGATCTTGATCTTCTTGTCCCCCTCAGGGAGACAGGAAAGGTAAGAGCGGCTTTTCTGGCTTCCTCCTCTCATGCGCCGCTGGAGGCGGTGGGAAACATTGAGTCCGCGGCCGAGCCGAACGCCGTTCTTCTTCAGGCGGATGCGGTCAGCGCTCCTCTGCGGGTGGCCTTCCCTCCCAATACAAAGCCCGACGAAGCCCAGCAGGCGGCGGAGTTTTTGGTGGAGGCGGCGAAGATGATGGAGCTGCTGGAGCCTTTTGGACGTATCCAGAAGGCGTTCCTTTCTTTGAACGAGGACTAGGAGCGAGTTTTTTCTTGGCTGGATTTCGCGATAAACTGGCAAGACATTTCCTTAATCAGGCGGAAGTCTGGGGAGGCTGTGACCTCTCGCTGGATGCGCCTCATGTTTACACCCTGCAGCATCCCGTGACAGTGCACTCCCTCTGTCCCAGGATGGCTCCTCTCACTACTTCCTCGCTGAAAACGCGTGGCCGGCTTCAGTTGCCCAACAGCAGGGGGTTCCGTTTTTCCATCGTGTCCGTGAAAGCAAAGGGAACGCGGGTGCGCCGTTACTCCTCCAGAGAACTCAGGGTCTACAGCGCATCCCTGAAGAAAAAATACACGCTGAAGGTCCGCAATGGCCTCAGCCAAATGCTGGAGTTCCCCCAGGAGCGGACTAACCGTCTCAAGTGGCAGACTTTCCGTCCCAACGAACCGGGGGAAGTCACTCTTGCCTGGTATGGCCCCCTGATTGAGGATGCCGTGATAAAATTAGCTCTTGAGAAGGGGCGGGGAACGCTTCTTGTCTGGTATAATTCCCAGAGTAAGCAGTTCAAAACGGGCGGGCTGTATCTTTGCCGCCGGTTGGGAGTGGGCGAAAAACCCGAATGGCGCTGGGTTTGAGTCAGGTTCGGCTGAACCTGAGATATTAAATGTGGAGGTTTTTATTGTATGAGTGAGGAGAGGAAAGCTGAGGCTTCTTCGGTTGGCGTGGGGAGTCTGGTGGATTGCGTTGTGGAGCAGATTATGCCTTACGGCGCTTTCGTCCGTCTGACGGATTCAGGACGACGGGGAATGATACATATTTCCGAGCTTTCATTTAACTTCGTCAAAAAGGTCGAGGACGTCCTTTCCCTCCAACAAAACCTCAAGGCAAGGGTTATCAAAATCGACGATAAGGGACGCATCGATCTCTCCCTGAAAAAGGCGGAGGAACGTCCCGTTGTCCGTCAGGCCCCGATCTCCAGAGATGAAAAGGATAGCTTCGAGAAGAAAATGGCCTCTTTCCTCAAGACGAGCGAGGCCAAGATTGCTGATCTGAACAGTAAAATGAACGCTCCGCGGTCCGGGCGCAAGAGGGGCGGCGGCCACTCTGCCAGGGGATAGCCAGCACAGGTATCTGGCCGCGACCGGGAAAAGCCTGGGGAGGCAGACGCCTCCCCTTTTTTATAATGCGCTGACGCCGGGAGAACTGGAGTCTCTCCGTCGCCGGATGGAGGGGCATCGGTTTGATCTCTCGCTGATTGTGGGGGGAGTGCGCTGTCGTTTCGGCGGAATCCGAGGGCTGGTCTGCGCGCCCTTCCCCGGTGTGGGGCCTGAGGCCCTGCGGCCATTTCCCACGACCTTCTGGCTTGTTTGTCCCTGGCTGATCCGCCGGGTGGGGACTGTGGAGTCAGAGGGCGGAGTGCGCCGCCTTGAGGAGTGGCTGGCTTCCCATGCGGCGGGGGCGTGGCGGGCCTATAATCGTCTTCATCAGCGGCTGAGGCTCTCCCTGATATCCCCTGTACGGAAGGCCTTTCTGAGCCGTTTTCATCCCCATCTTTTTGCGAGTCTGAGGTGTGGGGGAGTGGGGGGGATACGTCCGCGCAGCGGGGAGGTCCGTGTAAAGTGCCTGCACCTTCAGACGGCGTCGTGGCTTGTCCTGGGCCATCATCCCGGTGCGGAGTGGCTGCGGGCCCAGGGACTGAACGGAGACTGCGACGGACAGGAGGTCCTGGTGCCGACGGCGGCGCAGGGATGCTCCCGTCTGTCTCCGAAAGTCGGATGAGTCTTTTAAATTTATTGATAATGGGGTGAATGATTCGTGTGGAAGGGACGCTTTAAGGAGGACATGGCTCAGGTAATCCTGGGCTTCAACCAATCGCTGGACCTGGACTGGCGCATGGCGGAGCACGACATTGAGGGAAGCATTGCCCACGTCCGCATGCTGGGCGCAACAGGGCTGCTGCCCTCCGGCGAAGCGGAAAAAATTGAGGCGGGGCTCCGGCAGGTGCAGCGTGAGGTGCGGGACGGCAGTTTCCAGCCCTCTGAGGCTCTTGAGGATGTCCACATGAATATCGAGGCCCGGCTGACCGATATCGAGTCCGCCGGAGCACGGCTACACACGGGACGAAGCCGCAACGATCAGGTGGCCACCACCACGCGCCTCTGTCTTCGTGACAGACTTCTGGCTCTGGAGGAGGCGCTGCACGGGTTCTTGGCCGTTTTGCTGGACCGGGCGGAACATCACAGGGAGGTTATTGTTTCCGGGTACACCCATCTTCAGCAGGCGCAGCCCATCTCGCTGGGACACTACTGGATGGCGTGGTTCGAGGCCTTCGTCCGGGACTGCGGGCGGCTGGACTTCGCGCTGGAAGCCCTGAACGAGTGTCCTCTGGGGGCGGGGGCCCTGGCGGGGTCCACGCTGCCCATCGACCGGGAGATGACCTGCCGTCTGCTGGGCTTTGACCACCCCACGCGCAACAGCCTGGACACCGTGGCCCAGCGGGACTATATGGCGGACTATCATCACTTTGCCGCGCTCTTTGCTGTTCATGTTTCCCGCCTCGCTGAGGATTTAATCATCTGGAGCACGCAGGAGTACGGCTGGCTGAAACTGCCGGACGCCTTCTGCACTGGCTCCAGCATGATGCCCCAGAAGAAGAATCCCGACGTGCTGGAACTGTCCCGGGGCAAGGCCGGGCAGATCCTGAGCTGCACGATGGGACTGCTGGTCACTCTGAAGGGGCTGCCGATGACCTATGACCGGGACCTTCAGGAGGACAAACGCGGACTCTGGGCTTCGCTGGATATGGTGGAGTCGCTGCTTCGTGTGCTGACCCCGCTTCTGGCACGCACGGAGGTGGATGAGAAGCTGGCCCGGGCCGGTCTGGAAAAGGGTTTTGCCCTGGCGACGGACGTGGCGGAGTATCTTGTCCAAAAGGGCGTGCCCTTCCGCGAGGC
This sequence comes from Fretibacterium sp., assembly GCA_024695065.1. GTDB lineage: Bacteria > Synergistota > Synergistia > Synergistales > Aminobacteriaceae > JAFUYV01. The sequence goes on from JAILIX010000074.1 coordinate 18,145, forward strand.
CCACTGGAAGGTGGGGCAGCTGGTGGGGTGGTGCGTTGATCAGGGACTCCACTTCCGTGACCTTAGCCTGGAACAGTGGCGCGGGCACATCCCGGAGGTGGGGGAGGACCTGCTGAAGCTCCTCACGCTGGAGTCCAGCGTGGCGCGCCGCAACACCTATGGCGGAACGGGATTTGATCAGGTGACGTGTCAGATAACGGAGGGGCAAAAACGGCTGGAGGCCCTTCGTGCAGCGCTGGAGGAGAAACGCCGGCGGATGGCTGTGAAGCTGGAAAAATAATTTTCAATGTTCCTGCGAAAGCGGTGGGAGGCCCTTGCGGGGCTTGCAGTTCATACGGATTCCCTGCGCTATGCCGAGCTGGCCAGGAAGGCCGGGAAACTGTTTGAGATACGGCGGGAGACCGTTTCTCTGCCTTCTGGCTGCCTCGTGAGGGAGTCGATAATCCGGTTTGACCTTCTGGAGAGAGCGTTTCACATTCTGCGGAACAAACTGGGGCGTTTCTCCTGTCCTGTGGTTCTGGGGATTCCCGCCAGGGATACGATGCTGAAGTGCTTTGACTATCCTCTCATGTCCCTGGAGGAAGCCCGCGAGGCGCTGAATCTGGAGTACAAAGAGCATTTCCCATGGCCGCGTGATGAGGCCATTCTGGACTCTGCCATACTTGACGTTCCTCTGAGTGACTCCGGAATGGCCGTTCTGGCAGCGGCAGCGGATAGGGCTTGTGCTGACAACCTGCTTTGGACAGCCCGGCGCGCGGGGATTTCCGTTGCTGCCCTTGAGCCAGTCAAAGCAGCATTTTTTCGGGCCGTGACCGGCGGACACAGCCCGAAAGACCTCTGTCTTGCCCTTGACCTTGAGCCGGAGGTCCACTCCCTTATTCTGGGGAATCACGGCAATGGCATCCTTTTCAGAACTCTCCTGAACAATCTGAAGGCCGAAAATGGGCCTGCCCCGGAGACAGCCCTGCAGGCTTTTGGGGAGGATATCCGCGCGACGCTGACCTTCGCCGGGAACCGCTTTCAGGGAATGACTGCCCATTGTCTCATCCTGGGCGGCCTGCTGAGTACAGGCGAGCCTTTGAGGGGGGGAATGGAGGAGCAAACCTCCATGAAGGTTTCTCTGGCTAATGTCAACGGGAACTGGCAAATCCAGGGGCCGAATTGTGCTCCCGGTTTTGAGGCTGCTGTGGGCCTGGCCCTGAGGGGGCAGTTTCAGGAGCCCCCGGGGGTATGTATTGACCTGCGCCCGTCGGAGTATGTTGAGCAGGAACGCCGCCGTCATAGGTTCAGCGCTGTCCGGCTCACGTCGGTGCTTCTGTCTCTCCTGTTTGTGCTGAGCTGTGCCGGGTATGCCGTGCTGGCCCTCCGGGAACTTTACAGCCTGCCCGCAAAGATCTGGCAGCGGCAGCAGGAGATCGCGGAACTTGAGACGCGGCAGGCGGCTCTGACAGAAGAGGTCTCCCGTCTGGGGGCACGGGAGGAAAGAATAACGGTGATGCTGAAAAACATGGGGAGGGAACTTCCTGTCCTTGAGGTGATGGACGCTCTGGAGCGGCTTTGTGGCCCGGAAATTTGCTTCACCCTTGTCCGCTTTGCCCCTTTCACCGCTGAGGATGAAAAGGAGGTCTGTGCCGTTACAGTGGAGGGCGAAACCTCTGTCCTTCTCTCTGACCTGACGGGGAAACTGAGGGAGGAACCGCTCTTTGAAAGCGTGGAGATGCTGAACTACGCACTGAACGAAAAGGAAAGCTTTACCTTCAGCCTTCTGCTCACAACAGGCCTTCAGACACTGGCCAATCATGAGGGGAGAGACGACGGAAAATGACAAAGATAAAGAGGGAAACCTCCATCCTCCTCTCTCTGGCTCTGTTTTTTCTTGTCGTTGCCGGAAGCGTTCATGTCATGAGGATGCAGATTGAAAAGGCCTGGAACAGGCTGGATGCCATGGATCAGTACCGCGCAGACCTCAATGGAATGTTGAACGTCCTGACAGTCCGGCGGTCGCTGCGTCTTGAAGCTTTGAAGCAACTGGAGGAGGTGTTTCCCTCTGTCCCGGAAAAAGAGGCCCTTCGGGCTCAGGCGGAGGAGGTCCTCCGGAGGAACAGCGCGGATCTTCTCTCAGCAGGTTCAGACGAGACTTTTCTTTGGGAAGACCAGGGGGGACCCGACAGCCTGAAGATGACCTTTCGTGGGGAATACTGTGACGTTATACAGGTTCTGGCCGGCTGGCGCACCCTGCCGTTAAGAGTCGCCGCGCTCACGCTCCGGGCAGAATCATCTCTGCCCTCCGCCGGGAGCGGAGGCGTCAAGGCTTATGCGATACTGGAGCCCCTTGATGCGCAGCAAAAAAATTAGACCGAAAACGCGGGAGCTGGTACTCTGCCTCTGGGAGAACTTCACAGGAGTCCGCAGCGGGAAAAAAGCCTGGCGTGGACGGATTGCCTGCTGGATTTTTCTGTCTGTGGGAATTTCCCTTGCTGCCGCCGGCTATTTACACCTGATGGGACTTCGGGAAACGAAGCGCTTTGCCCCATCTCTGCCGCTGGCGGTGCTGGACGCGGAAAAGGCCCGTCTCAGCGCATTGTCCGATGAAATGCGCCTGACCGTGCTCCAGCGGGGGCAAAGCGCCCTGCGGGTTCAGTCCATGAGGGAAAGAGGAAAAAATCCTTTCAGCGCCCCGCTTTTCTCTCAGCCTCCAGCCTCTCCTGAGCCGTCCGTCCCGGAGGTCACTCCTCCGCCCGAGATTGTGGTGAAAGCCGTGCTGAAAGCCGGGAAGAACTGGGCGGCAGTGATAGATATTGCAGGGGGCGGCAACGGTCTGGTCGTGCGCCCCGGAGACAGCTTTATGGATGGGAAGGGAAAAGTTGTCCGCATCGACGGAAGCGGGCTTGTGGTCCGCTGGAACGGCAGGGAGTGGAACGCGGTCCCAGGACTGTTCTGAACCGCCTTACCTCCGCTCCCTGCAGCTTATCATATCCTCCAGCCCAAGCCCCAGGCTCTCCAGCATCCGGCCCAGGAGGCAGAGGGGCAGCCCGACGACGTTGAAGTAGTCCCCCTCAATGGCGGAGACCAGCAGGGCTCCCTTGCCCTGAATGGCGTAGGCCCCTGCTTTGTCGTCTCCCTCACCTGTGGCGGCATAGACCTGCACTTCGGCCTCCGTCAGGGGGCGGAAATGCACGGCTGTCCGCTCCACACCGGAGAGAATCTGCCCCTCCTTTTCAAGGGCAATGCCTGTCATCACCTCGTGAGCCCGTCCCTGAAGAAGGCGCAGCATGGCGCAGGCCTCCTCCCGCCCCGAAGGCTTGCCAAGGATGCGCCCGTCAATGACCACGATGGTGTCCGCCGCCAGAACAAGCTCCCCCGGTCCCGGCGTTTTTGCTCCTGCCTCCGCCTTGAGACGGGCCAGACGCTCGCACAGGGCTTCCGGCCTTTCCCCGGGAAGAGGGGTCTCGTCCACGTCAGGAGAGAGGATCTCAAAATTCCAGCCAAGGTCCTGAAGAAGGGCACGGCGCCGCGGGCTTCCGGACGCAAGACGGATGTGAAAACTCTTTTTGCCGGTGAGGGCAGCCTGACTGTTGGAGTCAGGCGCTCCCTGCGTCAAAATTTGGAACATCAGAATATCTCCAGCGCGGCGAGGATTGCGGCGGACCCCAGGAACAGGCAGTACAGCCCGAAGTAAGCCCAGCGGCCGGAGAGGACAAGCCGATGCATGAGCTTCAGCGCAATCCACCCCAGCACAAAGGCTGCCGCCACAGCCCAGATCCATCCCGCCGGCAGGGCCAGATCCCCATCAGTGCAGAGCTCTATTGCCTCCAGCAGGGAGGCCCCCAGCACGGCAGGGACGGACACCAAAAAGGAGAACCGGAACGCCTCGCCCACAGCCATGCCCATGATAAGTCCCGCAGCGATGGTGGAGCCCGACCGGGAGATTCCGGGAAGGACGGCCAGCCCCTGAACAATGCCAACGGCAATCACAGCTTTGAGGGGCAGAGATATCTCCTCCCGCGGCCGCAGGCCCTGTCCCCCAGTGGGAGCGTCCTCTCCGCCGGACCAGAGCGGCACGATGGCCAGAAGTCCTGCCGTCACCAGCAGTCCGCATCCAACGGCCAGTGAGGATCCCATCATCTTCTCCACGGTATTTTTGAGAGGAAGTCCAATGGACGCAGTCAGCGCCGAAGCCAGAAGAATAAACCAGCCATACTTCCATTCCACCGTCTGCCGGGCGCTCCATGAGAACCAGCCGGCGGTCCACCGCAAAAGAAGCCGGCCGATTTCCCGCCGGAAGAAGATCAGGATGGCCAGCATCGTGGCGCAGTGCAGCAGGATATCGAAAGCCAAAAGCCCGTCCTGAGTGAATCCAAAAAAGTTCTGGAGCAGAGCAAGGTGCCCGGAACTGCTCACGGGCAGAAACTCACACAGGCCCTGAACAACGCCCAGAATAAAGGTATGCAGGTCAAACGCCATTCTCTCAACGCTCCCCTTTGTTATGCCTAGAAGAATTCCTTCTCAAGCCACGTATCGTCCACATTACTATCCTGTCCCGCTATGGAAACAACCGGCAGCACCACGGCATAGGACGAGTTGTGCCGCCGCAGAACATCGCGCACGCGCCCGCGGATGACCCGGGCAACGGCCTCCGGGTCGATGGAACGCTTGCCCGCGAACTCGCGGATTCCCCGCTCAGCTGCGGCCCGGAGTTCATTAAAGACCTTCCCGCGGTCCTCTGAGATGAAGACGCCCTGCGTCTCGATGGTCAGCGGAACCAGTAGCTTCCCCTTCGCGTCCAGTGCGGCCGCGACGACAAGTACGCCGTCCTCAGCCAGATCCCGCCGTTCCTTCATGACCTCGCTCTTGATGCCTCCGACGGCGTTGCCGTCCACAAGGATAGCTCCGGAGGGGACCTGCCCCTTCAGTTTGGGCGAACTGCCCTTCGTGAAGGTCAGAACGTCACCGTTGGACATGAGGAAGACGTTGCGCGTGGGAATCCCTACCTCCTGAGCCAGCTGAGAATGGCGGACCAGGTGGCGGTACTCTCCGTGAATGGGCACGAAGTACTGCGGCCGCACCAGGTTAAGAACGATTTTCAGCTCCTCAGAGGCGGCGTGGCCGGACACGTGGATCTGGCGGTTTTGTTCGTACACCACCTCGCATCCCAGGGCAAACAGGCGGTTGATGGTGTTGTTCACCAGCTTCTCGTTGCCGGGAATGACAGACGCCAGCAGGAATACAGCGTCGTGCTCTCCCAGCGTGACCATATGGTGTTCCCCCCGGCTCATCATCACCAGGCCGGAGAAGGGCTCTCCCTGGCTCCCCGTGGTCACGATGACAAGCTGGTTGTCGGAGACCTTTGATATCTCTTCAATGGGCACCATCATCTTCTGGTCCAGCTTGAGGTACCCCAGTTCCCGCGCCAGCGCGACATTGCGGATCATGCTTCGGCCCAGGAAAGCAATCCGGCGGTTGAAGCGCGAGGCGACATCCACCACCTGCTGGACGCGGTGCACGTTGCTGGCGAAGGAGGAAATAATGATGCGCCGTGAGCGGTAGTTCCGGAAAAGCTGGTCCAGTGTTCCGCTGATGATGCGCTCTGAGGGGGTGAAGCCCTTGCGCTCCGCGTTGGTTGAGTCTGACGCCAGGAGCAGCACGCCCTTGTCCCCCTCCTCTGCGAAAGCGCCGTAGTCCGTGACGCGTCCGTCGATAGGGGTCGAGTCCAGTTTGAAGTCCCCCGTGTGGACAATGCGGCCAAGGGGGGTCTCAATGGACAGCGCCACGCCGTCCGGAATGGAGTGCGCCACGGCGATGAAACGGATTTTGAACGGCCCGATGGGTACGACATCCCCCGCCTTGATCTCCTTCAGCTTCGGTTTGAAGGAAGGCAGGTCCTCCTGCAGCTTGTTCCTGATCAGTCCCAGTGTCAGACGTGTGCCGTAAAGGGGGACGTTGAGCCGCGGCAGAACGTAGGGCAGCCCCCCGGTGTGGTCCTCGTGCCCGTGGGTGATGACGATGGCCAGGACCTTCTCACGGTTGGCCTCAAGATAGGAAATGTCCGGAACAATGTAATCGATGCCCGGCAGCTCCTGATCGGGGAACATCAGGCCGCTGTCGATAACGAGGATGTCGTCGCCGTACTCAATGGCGTACATGTTCTTCCCGATTTCCCCCAGGCCGCCCAGTGGAATGAAGCTCAGATGTTCCTTTTGTGCCCGGCCTGACTTTCGGTGAGGGCTCTTTCGGGAGGCCCCCTGCGTCTTTTCTTTTTTCTCTGTCAATGTATTACCTCCAGACTCTTTTATGAGTGCGTTCCCCAGGCCCCCGCGGGGGAAAGGGGAGAAATTTCTCAGTTATCAAAAAGCCCCCGTCGCACCGCCGGCGGGGGAGCATTGCTTTTATTTTAACCCAAAGGGGCTGGAATTTGAAACCCCGGCGCTTTTAATGCGGCGCGCTGCCCAGACAGCGTTGTAAAATAAAGAGGACAGGACAGATTAAACGAAGGAGGACTCTTCCATGGAGAAAACAGAAGGGCCTGTAATCAAACGGGCAGTGCTTCAGCGGGCGCGCTCCGGGGGCGGGAAATGGGTTGTTCGGGTATTGGTGTCCCCGCCGCCCGAGGCAGCTCAGCTTGAGGATTTGGCCCGGGAGGTGCGCAAGGCCCTCGGTACGGGCGCCCGGGTCGGGGATGGGGCCCTGCTCGTTCAGGGAGATATCCCCGACCGCGTGGAGGACTGGCTCAGAAAGCGCGGTGTCCCTAAAATCGTCCGGTAGACAAAAATCAAACGTTGAAGCGTATTTCAATCATGTCGCCGTCGTGCACGACATACTCCTTGCCCTCCAGACGGAGAACGCCCTTATCCCGGCAGGCGGGCAGGGAGGCCCCGCTGGCGATGAAGTCGTCATAGGCGACCACCTGAGCCCGAATGAATCCCCGCGCCAGGTCCGAGTGAATGGTCCCCGCCGCGTCCACGGCCGTCTCGCCGTCGTGGAGCGTCCAGGCCCGAACCTCGTCGGAGCCGCTGGTAAAGAAGGAAATAAGCCCAAGCAGGCTGTAGGCCTCGTGAATCAGACGGTCGCGGCCCGGCTCCGTGATGGAGAGGTCCTTCATGAATTCTTCCTGCTCCGCCGGCTCAAGCTGCGCCAGCTCCATCTCGATGGAGCCGAAAACCCGGACGACCTTCAGTCCCTTCTCCTTCATGGCGGCCTCCAGCGGCGCGGCAACGGGGAGCGCTGGATCTGTCTGCGTCTCGTCCAGGTTCAGAACCACCAGCTCCGGCTTCAGGGTCAGGAAGGCAAAGCCGGAGAGGGCACGCTTCTGCTCCTCTGTCAGGGAATATTCCCGCAGGGGGCGCTCATCCATCAGATGATCCTGGAGCGCATGGAGGAGGTCCGCCTCCGCGTTCTCCGCGGGGGTGGTCTTCTTCTTCGCGGCCTTTTCCTCAAGACGGGCCAGACGGTTGCCGATGACGCCCAGGTCCCGGTAAATCAGCTCCGTCTCGACAATCTTCCAGTCGCGCAGCGGGTCAATGCTCTCCTCCGGGTGGGGGACCGAGGCGTTGTTGAAGGCGCGCACCACGTGCAGCAGCGCGTCTGACTCCGACACGAAGGACAAAAAGGAGTTGCCCAGCCCAGCGCCCTTGCTGGCGTCGCGGGAGAGTCCGGCGAGGTCCACAAACTCCACCTCAGCGGGCTTCTCGCTCCGGGGGGTGAATATCTCGACCAGTCTGTCAAAGCGTTTATCCGGCACGCCGACCAGCGCCCGGTTCGGCTCGGTCTTGCCGCCGGCGTAGGGCTTGACCTCCGCTCCTGCCCGCGTGATGACATTAAACACCGTGGACTTGCCTGACAGGGGCAGGCCGACGATTCCGCATTTCAGCAAGGAAATCCCCTCCGTACGATCTCGCAAATTTATCTGACAAGCAGCAAAGCTGCAACTCTATCGCTGAAAATTGCAGGTGCGCCTTGCATTATTTTACATTTTACCACGGGGAGAGCCGCATCCGCGACGCAAACATGGCTAAAGAGATGATGGCCTTCTCCAGACTCCAGATTATCCTTCAGGCTGGGAACAGCATGCTGGCTCAGACCAACCAGCTTCCGCAGAATACGCTGAGTCTGGTAACGTGCTGAGTCTGGTGAGACAGCCCTTCATCGGCGAAAACAGCAGAAGAAGGCCCGGAGTCTGCTGTCAGGGTTCCTCAGACATCCCGGATGAGGCGGTGCGTGAACAGGAACTGTGTCCGCTCAGGAACAGCCCGGATGTCTTTGAGAAGTTTCTGCTTTCCATGGACCGAACCCTTATCCCGGATTTTAACGGTGTCCGCAGCCGGAACACTGCGGACTTCCATTGGGAGGGAAAATATCCCGCCGGATGCTTGCCCGCCGGGCCATGGCTGTTGTATCCTATGCTTGAGAGGAGTGTGAGGCCATGAAACGCAGCGCGGTTTATCCCGGCTCGTTCGACCCCATCACGAATGGACATATCTACATCACCGAGCGGGCCGCCGCCATCTTTGACGAGGTGAAGGTCAGCGTTCTGGTCAACCTGCAGAAGAAATCCACCTTCAGCGTGGAGGAACGGTGCGCCATGGCAAGGGAGGCCCTGAGCCATCTGCCCAATGTGACGGTGGATTATTTTGAGGGGCTGCTGGTCGACTATGTGAGGCAGACACGGTCGCGGGTCATTATCCGCGGACTGCGCGCCATGTCGGACTTTGAGTACGAGTTCCAGATGGCGCTGATGAACCGCCAGCTTGCTCCGGAGATCGAGACCTTCTTCATTGTGACCGACCCCAAATACTCCTATATCTCCAGCAGCAGCGTCCGTGAGATTTTCCAGTTTGGGGGAACGGTGCAGGATGTGGTGCCGCCTGTGGTATTCCAGCGTCTGAGGGAGCGCTTTCCCGCCCGCCTGGCGCAGCAATGACCGCTTTGCCGCAAAACTTCTATCTGGCGGACACCGCAGCCGTTGCCCGCAAACTTCTGGGGCAGGTGCTGGTCCACGAGTCTGCCGGGGGAAGGGCGGCAGGGATTATTGTGGAAACTGAGGCTTATAAGGGCCGGACGGACGCCGCCTGCCACTCCGCCGGGCTGGACGCGCCCCGGCCGGGCCACCGCACTGAGGTGATGTTCCGCGCCGGAGGGTGTGCTTACGTCTATCTGATTTATGGAATGTACTGCTGCTTCAACGTGGTGACAAGGCCGGCGGGCGTCGCTGAGGCGGTGTTGATCCGTGCACTGGAGCCCACAGAGGGACTTGATGTGATGAGGACGCGCCGTCGCGTGGAGGGGGAACGCCAGCTCTGCAGCGGACCGGGGAAGCTCTGTCAGGCCCTGGGGATTACCCGGGCGGAAAATGGCTTTGACCTGACCTCCGGCCCTCTGCGAATCCTCAGGGGCAAGGCCGTTCCTGACTCCAAAGTGGCCGTCACGCCGCGCATCAATGTGGACTACGCCGGGGCGGACGCGCTTCTGCCTTACCGGTTTGTGGTGAAGGACAGCCGTTTTCTCAGCAGAGCTTTCAGTCAGCGTTGATGGGAGCCGTAGGGGATGTCCGGGGCTTTCCCCTGCCCTCCTGACGGGTGAACAGCGCCGTTGCGTGGCCGGTGGTGCGTTCGGAGGGCCCCCTGATAAAATCGGCGGAGTTGCTGCGTTCCAAAATCTCAGCGCGGGTAAGCCCCAGACGCTTCATCAGCATCAGGAAGAGCCGCGCCCCCCTCGGACAGTCAATGTCCGCATCGTTCAGCGCCGCAAGGCGGAAATTTTGAATCTGTTCAAGGCTCCGGGCGTCCTCGGCATCAGATTGCTCCCGCGGCTTGTAGTGGGATAAATCCATGCTGAGAAGGACAAGGCTGTCCCCGTCCCGCAGCAGTTCCTCCAGAGCCTGGCACATGCGCAAAACCTGCAGATCCGTTGCGGAGGACCTGACGATGATGGACAGGACGGACGTCCCGGGAAAGAATTTTGCGATACGTGGAATATGCTCTGTGATGCAGTGGTCGCGGCGGGCAACCTCGTCCTGGCGGAAAAGACCAGCAGCCTTCGCGCCCTCAGCGTCCCCGCGAAGAAGGTTTTCCCTGCCCCAGTCCGACGCGCCGGCGACGATGTTCCGCTTCGCCCGGTGGAAATGGTCCGGCCCAATGACGATAACGCGCCGGGGGCGCGGATTTATGGATTGGATACGGGCATAGAGACGATCAATCAGGGCTCCGGCCACACCGTGATGCGGCGTCAGGGCTCCCACCACCCCGCCGCAGCAGGGCAGGGCGAAAAAGAAAAGGGCGGCGGCAAGCGCCGCCGTCCTCATCCTGAACAGACTACTGATACAGTTTCTCATTCCAGGCAGGCAGGAACTCCGTCAGGTCCTCTCCGCCGTAAACCTTTGCCTTCCACTCATCATCGTTCATACGGCGTTCCAGCATGGGGCCGACGAAGGTGTAGTAGGAGTACATGAAGCCCTCCGTCACGCGGAAGCCGCCGGACTTGTCGTTGACATAGACGTGGATTTTGCGCGGCGCGCCTGTGGCCATGTAGAGAACGCTTCCCTTCTCAGCATCCGTGGCTACGTCTGCCACCAGCGCCATTTTGAGCATATTCTGCCCCGTTTCGCCCATCACTTCATAGATGTCCTCCGGCAGCACGGACGGCAGTTTGAAGTTCAAAACGGTCTGGAAATCATCGTAGGTCATCGTGTCATCCCTGGCCCGGCCGGCGATGCCGGACAGGGTCTCCATGCTCTCGGCAAACTCCGTCAGTCTGGTGCGGTAGTGCTCCTCAACGTATTCGTTCTCGTCGGGCAGAAGCGGCTTCAGTGTCTTCGCCAGATCGCGGGCCACTGACGCCAGGGCGTCGAACAGCTCCGGCACAGGCTCAACATACCCGCGCGGGATGGGAAGTTCAAAGGGGCCTGCCACCAGTGTGCCGCCGCCCTCGCCCATCTCCGCGCCGCTCTGCTCCGCGTAGAGGATGGTGTCGTGCTTGAGTTCCGTCATGTTTGCCTCGGCTGTCATCAGTTTCTTGTAACTCCAGGCCGGCGTGCCTGCGAAGAACTGACTGGAACCCTTTGACGCAAAATACGTTCTCAGGGCCGACAGAATGGATGTGTAGACATTCGCCCCGTCGTCGGCCCCGGACCAGGAAGGCCACATCCCGATGAGCTTCTTCTGGTTGTCCTCGTAGCTCTTAAAACTGCTGTACTGTTTGACCTCGTCCTGGGCGGGCTTTGAGCCCAGCACGGCCATCACGTCCAGCGGGTCCGGCAGGGTGCGGTTCTGCGTGGCCGGATGCGTGAGCGTGTGGAAAATGAACGCGTCAAAGGTTACGCGCCGGGGCAGAAGGGCGAATTTCTTGCCGGCGAGCTTCTGAATGACACTGCCCTTCCCGGCCTTGTCCAGTGCCTCCATCAGGGCCTTCACCCTGTCCGGCTTGCCAAGATCCGCAAGCTTGAAGGGCCTGAGCGCCTTTGACAGCGCCTCGGGAGAGTTGACGTTGGAACCGCCTACGAGCGTTGTGATGGGGTCGTAGAGCGCGCGCCAGCGTTTCTGCACCGCCGGAGCGGTGAGGAGCTTGTTGAGGATGAGCGTCGCCGCCGCGCCGGTCTCACTGTCCAGAGGCCAGCCTGTTCCCAGCAGGTATGTCGCACGGAAGTAGGCCTTCAGGTCGTCGTTCAGCGTGTAGTGTCCCCTGGGCCCGAAGAGACTGAAGTCCTGAGGCAGTTCCGTGAAGGGGTTGGCCCCCGCGCCTTCGCCGCTCATAACGCCCTGGGCGAAGTCCTGAACGTCCCCGGGAAGCTCCGAGCCGCCGTTCGTGATGAGGTGCAGAGCCAGAGCCAGGAATCCGGACACCTTTCCTCTGGCCTTTTTTTCCAGTTCCGAGGCGGGCTTGGGCTGTTTCTTCAGTGCGTCTCTCATGGCTGTTACCAGGTCCGCTGTACGTGAGACCAGAGCCTTCTCCTCGACCTTCTGAAGCGCGCGGTCAAAGTACAGATGAAGGGCGTGAAGCGGCAGGTCCGCCGTGATGAACTTCGGCGTGTGTATATTCATGTCCCCATAGAGGTCCACCATGTCGTCCTCACGCAGAAATTCCGGGATAATGGGGGAGGGGGCGACATAAAAGCCATTTTTCAGCAGGAACTTTTTCACATCGCCGTCGACGGAGTCAGGCAGGTTCTCCTCCTCCACCCGGGAGAGCTCCGGCTTCGATGCGGCCAGATCCCGCAGATCCGCTTCCGGCAGCCACGCACACCGGCGGTCTGATCCTGCGAAGTCCGCATCCACACCCTCCGGCCTCTCGTCAGAAGAGAAATTTGTGCTGAAGACACAGAGAATCCACGAGGCGCCGTCTGCCTCGGCCCGGCCCTCTGCCATGACAACGGCGCCGCGGGGCAGGGTGAATTTGGAGTAATCCGACACGGGGCACTTTCCCGGCAGAAGATGGGGAATCAGTCCCTCTGTCAGGACCTGAAATGGCCGGGCCTCCAACGCCTTATACTTCGGCATGGGGGTCAGCAGCGCAAGCTCGACGAGACCATTGACGCCCTCTCCCTCCAGGGAAAGCCAGCCCTTCCTCTTTGCCGGTGCGCCCTCCACAACGTCGCCATAGGCCAGTGCGGAGCACTCCATCTCCTCCGGAATCACCACCCAGCCGCCCTCAGGGGCCGCCTTGGTTTTTGAGAAATCCTCAAAAATGGGGGCCAGCCGTCCGGTGACAACGTACTTCTGCGCTGCCGCCGCCGTTCCGCAAAGAGCGAGGAGAAGCAGCCCCGCTGCCACAATGCCTGACAACCTTTTCATCAGAAAATGCCTCCTTAAATTATGGATAGTTTCTGGCTTATTCAACGCTGATATGATAACATAAATTGTGTTCGAAGTTCTCAGTAAAAAAATCAGGAGGCGTATTTAAAGTGGCGTACACAGAAACAACGACGACGGGATGGGGCGAACGTCTTGGCAACTCGATTAAGGGGATTGTCACAGGGCTCGTCCTCATCGTGGTGGGAACAGTGCTGCTGTGGTGGAACGAGGGCAGGACGTTCAAGACCGCCGGGGCCATCGGCGAGGCGCAGATGCTGGCCGAGGATGTGGCGGATATCAGCAAAGCAGACCCGGCGCTTTCAGGCAAGGTTATCCATGCCACAGGCCATGCGGACACGAAGGACGTGCTGCGCGATCCTATTTTTGGCATTGAGACGACGGCTATCCGGCTGGAGCGCGAGGTGGAGTACTATCAGTGGGAGGAGGAATCCCAATCTGAGACGCGCAAGAAGCTGGGCGGCGGTGAGGAGACCGTTACGACCTATACCTACAAGCAGGACTGGAACTCCAGCCCCATCGACTCCGGTTCCTTCCACGATCCGAGATATCGGGGCGTCAACACTGTTTTAGCCAACATTGAGGATGAATCGCAGTGGGCTCCCCATGTCACCTTTGGGGCTTACACGCTGCCGGACAGCCTGAAGCACAGCATCAGCGGAGCCATGCCCATGACCCTCACGAGCGTGGATGCCGTGGCCGTCACGGGGACCTTCAACATCACTCCCGACAACGACTCATGGCGCCTCTACTACGGCAACGTCTCTGCGGACAAACTGATTCATGTGTCCGGCAGTACGGTTTACCTGGGCCGTGAGCCGGGCAGCCCGAAGGTCGGGGATGTGCGCATCACATTCAAGCAGGTCCCGCCGGCGGATGTCTCCATTATCGCCAGAGTCATCCGGGATACCTTTGAGCCCTACATTGCCACCAATGGCTACACCTTCATCCGTCTGGACATGGGGACGGTGAGCAAGGAACAGATGTTTGCGGACGCGAAGAGCGGCAATAACTTCATGGCCTGGGTTCTTCGCCTTATTGGTCTCCTTGTTGTCGCCGCAGGCATCGGTGCGGTGCTCTCTCCGCTGTCTGTGCTGGCTGACGTCATCCCGCTGCTGGGAGACATTGTGGGGGCGGGCGTGAGCCTCGTTGCTTTCCTGCTGGGCCTGGCGTGGTCCTGCATCGTTATCGCCGTGGCATGGGTGCGGTTCCGGCCCATTGTGGCGGGGTGCCTGCTGGCGGCGGCGGCTGTGCTGATCGGCTTCCTGTTCCTGAAGGGCCGCAGAAAGACGGCGCAGTAGCAGGGAAAATAAACAATGGGGCTCAGGAACATGGGCCCCGTTTACTCAACTAAAGGGGGGTAATATCGCAATGAAAAAGCTTTTCACCTATGTGCCCTGTAAGGTCGTTGCAGCATTGGCCATGCTGCTGGCGGTTATGTCGGCGGGGTGTGCCTCGGCAGATCCCAAGATTTCTTTCACAGTCTACCAGTGCTTGGCCTGCGATAAGCTGTTCCAGAGCTTCCCCGGTGACCAGCTTGAAAGAAAAGAGTTCAGGAAGGGTGATGAGCAGCTTAAACGCGTGTTCCAGTTCGGCAACAGGGGGAAAAACTTTCCTCCGTGCAGAAAGTTTAAGTATCATATCTTCGAGAAAAAGGGAACGAACTCCACAGGCCTGAGCACTCTGAGCAAATCCAGCATGGCTGAGAACGTTGCGGTTGTGCGGGACGGCGGTTCTCTCAGCGGGATTACCCTGACGGAATGGGAGTGTGTGTACTGCAAAAAACATTTCTACTCCCTGAATAACGAGAACCTCAACATCCGGGACTGGGAACGTCAGAGGAGCTATCTCTTCAACCTGAAGGGGCGTCCCATCCCCGAGTGCTCAGCCAGAGATGTCTGGGGGCATATCTTCTATCCCAAAAAGACGTCGTCTGTGAAGTCCTACGAACTGGCTGTCATCGTCAACGACCTCTACTGGGTCAAGAACTGAGCGGAAAGGGGATAGTGACATGAGAAAGTTTTTCACGCTCTTTTCATGCGCTGTGTTGGGGGTTTTGATGGCGGGAGCGGCCGCTTTTGCGGATGCCAAGATCCCCATCGTGCAGTATCAGTGTCTGGTCTGCGACAAGTATTTCTATGGATTTGACGGCGACCCGCTGGACTCTGAGGAGCTCAACGACCCCGATGTCCAGCTCAAACGGGTCTTTCAGCTCGAAAACCGCGGCAAGAATCTGGATCCCTGCCGCGGCGATTTCAAGGCTCATGTGTTTGACAGGATTGCTGTTTCGTCCAGGCCTGTGAGCGAAGTTGTCAGGAATATGTCACGAATCGCCGTGCTCAAGGATGGCCCCAAACTGAGGGGGGTTACCATTTCGGAATGGTCGTGCATGGCCCCGGACTGCCTTAAGTCCAATATGTTCACACTGAACGACGATAACCTGATGATCACAGACTGGGAGCAGCAGACCGACAAGATATTCAACCTGAAGGGCGAGAAGATCTCCAAATGCAAGTCGCGCTATATCCCCGGGCACGCTTTCTGGCGCAATCTGTCGAAAAAGTCTTCCCCTGTGACATCCTACGAGATTGCCCAGCGCATCTATGATATCTACTATGTCAAGAGGTAAGGAGGAAACGCGATGAAAAAGATCAGCATTCGCAAAGCCGTCGCTGCCGTCCTGCTGGTGCTTCTGGGCTGCTCCGCGGCGTGGGCCCGACTGCCCAGAACCTACAGGGAGTTCAAGGCGCGCTACAAGACCGAGGCCAAAACACTGGAGGGGGCGGTGAAGCTGTACTTTGAGGGCGTGTTCGCCTTCATCAACCCGGATACCCGGGCCGAGGCAGGGAAGATGCTGCGCTACGTCCTGCACTACAGCATGCCTGTCGAAAAGTCCAGGGACCTCGCGACGTTTGTTGAGCGGATGAAGGACCCGGATTACAACTTCTGTTTCCGAAGCTACGCTGAGGGCGCGGAGCCTGGAAACGACTATAAGATGAATCCTGACAACTTCAGTGTTCGCTTTGACGGCAAGCCCATTAGAGACCCCGGCGGCTACCTTCGGGTCCCTCTGAGGAGTTCCGGGGCTGACAGCGCGCGCATTATCTGGGTGAAGAAGTTTGAAGACGGACTGTGGTACGTCATCAACAACGCATCCACCTATGTACAGGTGCGCGAACCGAAGACGGAGATGATACGCCGCAGCCACGCCCACGACGCGGACTATGATGAGCCGGAACCGGAACCGGAGCCTGAACCGGAACCAAAGCTGGAACCTGAACCGAAACTGGACCCCGAACAGCCGCAGAACGGCGGAGAGTCCGGCTCGCAGAGCGGGGTTCCTGCCGCGGAGAAGCCGGTGAATGTCCCGGAGCCGGAACCGGTGCCGTGGGATTAGGTTGGGATTAGGTATGGATAAGCGGGGAGGAAGGGTCATGAGAAAGTTTTTAGCGCTGCTGTCAGTTGCACTTCTGGCGTTTCCTGCGATGGCCGCGACGCCGAAGGTGTGGTACGACACGGATGGGGTGAACGTGTGGCGGGGGGAAAAAAATGGCCGGGAGATGACCGATATTGAGCCGAATAAGGTTTTCGGCTCAGATTACTGCTGGTTCGTGGCGGACTCAGCGGTGTGGCTCTCCAACCTCGGAGATAATGAGGCCGCGCCCATCTGGATCCCCCTCAAAAAGGGCGAAATCTGCCAGGAAATTGAGATGGATCCGGAGCAAACCCTTGTGTTTCTGTGCCTGACCACCAAAAAAACTGAGACGATTGCGATTTTTGACCTTGAAGGCAATCGCCTGGCGGAAACGCCGGGGGTTATGGGCATGGGCGGCTACACCCTTGAGTGGATAGACCCATACCGCTGTCTGTTCACCTACAGTGTGCCGGGCACGCAGCGGGGCAAAAGGTCCGGGCTTTGGCGCGGGGCCGCGGTGATGGAGCTGTTCGGCAAGGGCGGTGAGGACTTTGAGATTTTAGTGACGCCTGTGGCGGAGCCTACAGCTACAGAGAATTACCGTGCGTTTGGCGTTGCCGGAGATGAGTGTGTCGTCATCAAATACACGGTCAAGTCCCCCAAAGAGTGGGAGCAACTGGATGACGGCGCTGAGGAGGCGGGACAATCCGAGGAGATCCGCATCCCGGTCCCGGCTGCGGGTTAAGCCTCACGAGGCGTATCCATGAGACGCTTTATAATTGCAGTGATGGCGTTGGCTTTGAGTATTGGGACCGCATTTGCGGACATTCCGGATCCCTCCATCTTCAGCCGCCGGGACCCTGCGGATTTGCCGGAGGTCAAAGCAACGGCGTCCATGAAAGTGGAACCGGTGAAGGAGCAGAAGAATATTTTGCGACTCAGGCTGACCATGACAGGGGCGGGGCATTACACCTTCTCCGTCAGAGAGGAAGCCGGAGAGCACGCTGTATGTTCCGGTCAGGGTGACAGTGAAGAGCCCGGCAAAGAGCTGGAGGCGCTGTTTCCCCACAGAGAGATCAGCGGAGACATGAAGGCCCGGTATATTGCGGAGGCGACATTTGTTCCTCTGAACAGTCCCGGATCTGTGCAGGTTATCCGGCAGGTCCTTGCTGTGTGTCTCATCAATGGCTCCATTGCCGTTACTGAGGAACTGGATGCGCCGGAGATTATTTGACGGAAAACCCTGATGCTCATTCTGTGTACGCTGCTGCATCTGGCCGTTGACGGCGTATGCGGGGCGGCTCTGGCGGCCTACGCTGTGGAGGAGCCGGATTATGCCAGTATTGTTTATTACTTTCATCTTTACAGCCTGATCGCTTTCGGGTTTCAGTGGATTGCCGGCTGGGCTCTGGACAGAAAGATGAGCCGGATTTTGCCCGGGCTCGCTCTCGTTCCCATTTTGCTGGGGCTGGGAGCGCTGCCCGGTTTTGGTATTCTCTCTCAATCCGTTCTCCTGGGTGCTGGGAACTGCCTCTTTCACGTGGCGGCTGGAATACTGGTTCTGCGGCGTTATCCCGGCTACAGGGAGCCCGGTGTTTTTGTCTCCGGCGGCGCGATTGGCCTTGGACTGGGGCTCAGCCGGTTTTGCGGAACGGCGGTCTTCCTGTGCATCTGTGCCGCGGCGACGGCGGTTCTGCTTTTCCGCGGGATAAGCAGCAGCTTAAAGATTGAGGCAGCAGAAATACACGATCATGAAACAGAAACGTTCCGCGCTGCGCCGTGGATTTCGGCGGGGGCGGCGGTGCTGCTCCTCCTCTGTGTCACCCTGCGGGGCTTCAGCGGGGGCAGCGGCGCTTCATGCCACGTGATGTTTTTCCCCTGTGTGTTTGCCGCCGGCAAGGCGTTGGGCGGCGTCTGCTGTGACGCGATAGGCTGGCGCAGAACGACAGCGTTTATCTTCATTCTGAGCTTTGCAGCGCTGGAAATGATGTCTCTGTCATTGTCTGCGGCATGGACGTGGCTCCCTGCCGCGCTGCTTGCTTTCGCGTCCAACATGACTATGCCTCTGACGCTGCGCCTGCTCCATGGATGTTGTCTGGCCTGTCCGGGGCTGATGTTCGGACTTGCGGCGGGGTGTCTGCTTCCAGGGACGTTCTGGCGTGAGTCATTTTCGATTTTGCCTCAGGGGATGATTGTGATTCAATTCCTGAGCCTGTTCCTGGCCGGATCGGCTGTCCGGCGTACTGAGGCGTAGAAGCACAGTGGAGACGGCGCGTTGGAGTACAGCCCTGCTCACAGCAGCAATTGAGACGCCCCTGTTTTATCTGTTCGGATGCCGCCAGGTTGGGGACTGTCTCTGGTTCGCCCTGATCAATGTCATGAGCAATCTTCTGCTGAACGATACGCTGCGGGTGGCTCCCCTTGAATCTTGCTTCTGGGGAATCCTGCTGTCGGGTGAGTTGGTGGCTGTCGTTCTGGAATTCGCCCTGTGCCGCTGCCTCCTGTCTTCCGTCCGGTGTTCCGGCGGCGGAAAACTTTTTCTTGTGGTCCTGAGTACCAATCTTGCCAGTTTCCTTTGCGGGGTCATTTGGGGGCTCTTATTGACCTGACGGGGGTTGAACATTTGTGCAAATGGGTGTGGATATCTCTGAACTTTAGGTGTATAATCAAAAAGTCTTTTGTGTATATTCAATTTTTGGGAAGCAAGCTGTCGCTGGAGGCTTATGCTGTTGAGTCCCTGTGCGGCGGTGAGAGCCCCCGAAGGGGGAAAATCATAATGTGGGAGGTTTTATTGTGAAGCGTGTATTTGCATTGGCGGCAGTTCTGGCGGTTGTGTTTGCGGGAGCGGCACTGGCGACGGAGGTCTATGTGGGGTCGTGCATTTACAAGTTTGACGACACCTTTATGACCGGTGTCCGCAACGCCATGAAGGCGGAGATGGACGCTCAGGGAGGCACGCTGGAGATCGTGGATTCCCAGAGCCGTCAGCCCCTTCAGAACGATCAGGTAGATACCTATATTACGAAGGGCGCGAACGCACTCATCGTCAACCCGGTGGACCGCACGGCATCCCTTCCCCTGATGGAGAAGGCCAAGGCCGAGGGGATTCCTATCATCTTCATCAACCGTGAGCCCGACCCTGAGGTCATGAAAGCCTACGACAAGGTCTGGTACGACGGCGCGAAGGCTGAGGAGTCCGGAACTCAGTCCGGTGAGATTATCGCGGACTACTTCAAGGCGAATCCCGGCGCGGACAAGAACAAGGACGGCAAGATTCAGTACATCATGCTCCGCGGCGAGCAGGGACACCAGGACGCCGTTCTCCGCACGGAGTACTCCGTCAAGGCCCTCAAGGCCGCCGGCTTTGGTCTGGTGGAGCTGGGCAGCGACACCGCCAACTGGGACAAGGTGCAGGCCACCGATAAGATGAAGGGCTTCATCTCCGCCGCCGGCATCGAGAACATTGAGGCCGTTCTGGCAAACAATGATGACATGGCTCTGGGCGCCATCGAGGCCCTGAAGGCTGAGGGCTACAACACGGGCGATCCCGCGAAGTTCATCCCCGTCGTCGGCGTTGACGCCACTGCCCCTGCCCTTGAAGCCATGAAGGACGGCTCCCTGCTGGGCACCGTGCTGAACGACGCAGACAACCAGGGCCGCGCCGCTGTGCGCGTTGCTGTGGCTGCCGCTGAGGGCAAGCCCGTCACCAGGGAGACTGTGGGCTATGAGATTACCGACGGCAAGTACGTCTGGGTCCCCTATCAGAAGGTGACGAAGGAGAACTATCAGCAGTTCATGAAATAGCCTCGCGGACATTCCCCCCGGCCTCCGAGGCTGGGGGGCTTTTTGCATTATGAAGGGAGGATAAGATGAGCGAGTACGTCCTTGAAATGCGCAATATCACAAAGACCTTCCCTGGTGTGAAGGCTTTGGACAACGTTCAGCTCAAGGTGCGGCCGGGGACCGTCCATGCCCTGATGGGGGAGAACGGGGCCGGTAAATCTACGCTGATGAAGTGTCTTTTTGGGATTTACCGCCAGGACAGCGGCGAGGTTTTACTGGACGGCAATCCTGTTAAGATTAACTCCGCGCGCGAGGCTATGGATAATGGCATAGCCATGATTCACCAGGAACTTCACCCCATACGCTTCCGTTCCGTCATGGAGAACGTCTGGCTGGGGCGTTTTCCCGGCTTGATGGGCGTCGTGGACCACAAGGCCATGTACGACAAGACGAAGGAGCTCTTTGAAGATCTGGGGCTTTCTGTGGATCCTCTGGCGCTGGCCGGGGAACAGTCCGCGGCTATCCTTCAGATGATGGAGATTGCCCGCGCCGTCAGCATCAACGCAAAAATAATCATCATGGACGAGCCCACGTCGTCGCTGTCCGACCGCGAGGTGGACTTCCTCTTCAGGATTATCAGCCGCCTCCGCGAAGAGGGCCGTGCCATCATTTACATTTCGCACAAGATGAAGGAGATTCTGCAGATTGCCGATGAGGTGTCCATCATGCGCGATGGACAGTACGTCGGCACGTGGCCGGCCCTGGGCCTGACCACAGAGGAGATCATCAGGCAGATGGTGGGCCGGGAAATGACCAATCAGTTCCCCCCGCGCACTGGTGCTCCGTCCGATGAAATCGTTCTGAGCGTGCGGAACCTTTCCTCGCCGCTGAAGAAATCCTTCCAGGATGTGTCCTTTGACCTGCGCAAGGGCGAAATCCTGGGGATTGGCGGACTGGTGGGGGCTCAGAGGACAGAGTTTGTCGAGGCGCTGTTCGGCCTGCGCAGCATTGAGTCCGGTGCTGTCACCAAGGATGGAAAAGCGTACAGGGCCCGGTCCCCCCGGGATGCCAAGGCCCACGGCTTTGCCCTTCTCACGGAGGAGCGCCGCGCCACAGGCATTTTCGGCATTCTCCCCATTCTGGAGAACACGGTCATTGCCAACCAGAAGAATTATGCCCGTATGGGCGTGCTGGACGAGCGCAGACGCGTGAGGGAGGCCGATGCGGGCTGCAAGGGGCTGAACGTCAAGACCCCGTCGCTTAATACCCTCATACAGGACCTTTCCGGCGGCAACCAGCAAAAGGTCCTTATAGCCCGGTGGCTGCTGACGAACTCTGACATCCTCATCCTCGACGAGCCTACCCGTGGAATTGATGTCGGTGCAAAATATGAAATCTACAACATCATGCTCCAGCAGGTCAATCAGGGCAAGTCCATCATCATGATTTCCTCGGAAATGCCGGAGCTGATGGGTATGTCCGACCGTATTGTGGTGATGTGTGAGGGCCGCGTGACGGGTATCCTGGAGAAAGGGCAGTACAGCCAGGAGGAGATCATGCGCCTGGCTACAATGTTTGCCGGCCCCCGCAAGAATGCGGAAGACCACCCGGCGGCGGACTGAATAAAGGAGGACTCAATCAATGGCGGAGAAACATATTGCGCGTTCCAAGTACGACCGCTTCTTCTTCATTGCGGGCCTGGCTGTTCTGGTGCTGGGTGTCGTGCTCAAACTGTGTCAGTCAATGCCAGCTTTCCGGCGTATCTACGATCTGCCGGTCTTCCTGATGCTCATCGGCGCCGTGACAGCTCTGAAGGGCTTCCTTGCCTTCTCAAAACACCATGAGGGCACAGTCGTCCTTTCCCGCAAAACCTTCGGCGCGTTCCTGACCAACAACGCTATTCTGCTGGCTATGCTGGTTCTGGTTGTCATTATCTGCATCCTTCAGCCCCGATTCATGCAGATCCGCGTGGCGCTGGACATTCTGACGCAGTCCTCGACGCGTCTCATCATCGCACTGGGTATCTGCTTCACGCTTCTGATTGCGGGCACGGACCTGTCGGCAGGCCGCATGGTGGGCTTCGCGGCGGTGATCTCCGCCTCCATGATGCAGACTGCAACCTACTCCAACCGCTTCTTCCCGGACCTGCCCCAGATTGGCGTCTGGATTCCCATCATCGCGGCTATCGCGGCGTGCATGGTCTTTGGCGCGCTCAATGGATTCCTCGTCGCCAAGTATGACATGCACCCCTTTATTGCCACACTGGCCGTCCAGGTCATCATCTATGGAACCTGCTCGCTGTACTTTGACATGCCGCCCAACAACTCCCAGCCCATCGGCGGTGTCCGGCCCGAATTCGCGGCGCTGGGCCAGATGAGAATTTTTGCCGGCAACGGGTTCCAGGGTATCTCAATCCTCATTCCCATTGCCGTGGTCATCTGCGTTATCATCTGGTTCATCCTGAACAAGACCGTGTTCGGTAAGAACGTCTACGCCATCGGCGGCAACCGGGAGGCGGCGGTGGTGGCAGGAATCAACGTGTTTGCCTGCATCATGTGCATCTTCATCCTGGCCTCGTGCCTGTACGGCATTGCGGGCGTTCTGGAGGCGGCACGCACGGCAGGAGCCACCAACAACTACGGCAACGGCTATGAGCTGGACGCCATCGCGGCGTGCGTGGTGGGCGGCGTCTCACTGAATGGCGGCATCGGCAAGGTCAGCGGCATCGTCAGCGGTGTGCTCATCTTCACCGTCATCCAGTATGGCCTGCAGTTCATCAACGTGTCTCCCATGTGGCAGCAGGTCATCAAGGGCGTCATCATTGCCGTGGCGGTCGCCATTGACCTGACAAAGTACCGCAGGAAATAGGCTGTGAACACTAAAGAGATGCCAGGCGGGAGACCTCTCCCCGAAGGAGACATGACCGCCCGGTTTTATGAACTCTACGGTAAAGACACCCAGCCGGAGCTCTTTTTCGCCCCTGGCCGTGTGAACCTCATCGGCGAGCATACGGATCATGAGGGGGGCCACGTCTTCCCCTGCGCCATTGACTTTGGGATATGGGCGCTGGCGGCGGTCTGTCCCGGGGAGACGGTCCGGCTGTGTTCCCTGAACTTCGGGGATCAGGGAGTTGTTGAAGCCCCAGCTCACGGCATTGAGCACGACATCGCGCGAGGCTGGGCCAACTATCCTCTGGGCGTTCTCCGTATCCTTGAGGACCACGGGTATGCTCTCCCCGCCGGTCTGAATCTGCTCTTTCAGGGCAATCTGCCGGAGGGGGCGGGGCTTTCGTCCTCCGCGGCTATTGAGGTGCTGACTGCCTGCATAGTCAACGACCTCTTTGGTTTCGGCCTGGACGGGGTGAAGCGCGCACTTCTCTCCCAGGAGGCGGAGAACAGGTTTATCGGTGTCCAGTGCGGCATCATGGATCAGTTTGCCGTCAGCATGGGAAAGAAGGACCACGCCATCCTGCTGGACTGTGCGAAGCTGGATTACCGCTATGCCCCCCTGCCTCTGGGCGGCTGCCGGCTTGTGATTGCCAACTCCAACGTGCCCCACTCGCTGGCCAGCTCAGAGTACAACCTTCGCCGCCAGCAGTGCGAGGCGGCGCTGGCGGATATTCAGAAAGTTCGCCCCGCTGAAAACCTCTGCGAGCTCAGCGAGGATGAGTTCAACGCTGTGCAGGAAGCAATAAGGACTCCGGAGGCCCTTCGCCGGGCGCGCCATGCCGTCACGGAGGATGCGCGGGCCGTTCGTGCTGTGGCCGCGCTGGAGGCGGGGGACCTCGTTACCTTTGGCGAGCTGATGAAGGGCTCTCACCTTTCTCTGCGGAACGACTACGAGGTGACCATCCCGGAGCTGGACGCGCTGGCGGAACTGGCGTGGGCCCATCCGGGCGTTGTAGGCTCCCGTATGACGGGGGGTGGCTTCGGCGGCTGCACGGTGAGCATCGTGGAGCGGGACGCTGTGGAGGACTTTATCCGCGTCGTGGGGGAGGAGTACGCCCGGCGCACAGGCCGCAGGGCAAGCTTCTACGTCACAGGGACGGCGAATGGGGCCGGGAGAGTATCAGGAGGTCTGAAGTGACATCTACCCTGTTCTGAGGGACGTCAGTCGGTTTAGCAATAAGGCCGGCCCTGCACAGGACCGGCCTTTCTGATGATGTTGTGAGCCTGACAGAATAGGTTCCGCCCCTGTGAAACAGGCTATGCCCCGCAGTCGTAGACGAAAGCCGGCGGGATGTTGATAGGGACGAACTTCGTCCGGATATCTGGGAAGCGGGCGGCGAGCGTGGACTTCATGATGGTGGAGTACTGGTAAGCCACAAAGCGCCCCCCCGGCTTCAGAGAGTTCTGCACAGCGTCCAGGATATTTTCGGAGACATCGTGGGGCAGCACCGTGAAGGGCAGACTGGAGATCACGAAGTCCAGACTCTCGATTCCCTCGGCTTTCATGATAGCGGCAAGTTCCTGTGCATCGCCGTAGAGCCGCAGTCCGGGGTGATTGGGGTGCTCTGCCCGGATCAGATCCTGAAGTGCCGGGTCCACCTCGAAAACAAGAATTTTCGCCTCAGGGTGAGCGCGTTTGACGATCTCGCGGGTAAAGACCCCCGTGCCTGCTCCGAGCTCAGCCACGCTGCGGGCGTTGGCCCAGTCCACACGATCCAGCATTGCGCGGGTCAGAAAACGGGAACTGGGAGCGACACTTCCCACCTGGCGCGGAGCTCCGAAGAAACGCCGCAGGAACACCATGTCCTGTCCAAGGTGGGAACTATGTCCCTTCTTCATCTTTTGTCCTTTCATTCCATGCCTCCGCTTTTTTTTTCGCAGAAATGTGCGATAATTTCTATAGTATTATAGCGTATTCGCATTGAAGGAGGAATGGGATGTCCATGAGCGGGAAGAAAAAACGTCTGGTTGTTCTGACTGGAGCAGGAATGAGCGCGGAGAGCGGGTTCAGCACCTTCCGGGATGCGGGGGGGCTCTGGGAGAACTACAATGTGGAGGATGTTGCGAGTATTGAGGGCTGGTATCGAAATCCAAAACTGATGGTTGATTTTTATAATGGGCTGCGTTCACAGCTTGAGAAAGCGGAGCCCAACGAAGGGCACCGTATTCTGGCGGCGCTGGAGGAGTTCTTTGACGTGGGCATTGTCACACAGAACGTGGATAACCTTCATGAGCGGTCCGGGAGCACGAATGTTCTGCACCTTCACGGGGAACTGACGAAGGCCCGGAGTGTGAACGACGAGAATAAAATCTATGATGTCGGCTATCGCCAGATGGAGTATGGCGAGAAGGGGGAGGACGGGGCCCTGCTGCGTCCCCACATTGTTTGGTTCGGCGAGGCTGTCCCCATGATTTCTGAGGCTGCCCGCTGGGTGAGGGGAGCGGACATCTTTGCAGTTGTGGGCACGTCCCTGAACGTTTACCCTGCTGCGGGGCTGATTCACGACCTGCGGGGCGGAACCCGCGCCTTCCTGATTGATCCCAAGGAAGTCTCCCTGCCCTCCAGCCTGCACTTCACGGTCTTCCGTGAGGGGGCCTCGAAGGGGCTGGCTCTTATGCGGGACGCACTGTTGTCCGGCAATTCAAAAAGGTAGGAGGTTCTGTTAATGGCCAAGAATGTGGGTGCTAAAATTCCAAGCATCGCTCAGATGCAGAGCACCATTGACAGACTGGAAGAGATGCGGAATACGGTGCTGTTCCCCCGCTGGAAAATGGTTCCCGCGGTCCAGCAGAATGTGAGGAAGCTGAAGGAGCTGACAGAAAAACACACTCAGCTCATGTCCTCCAAGAACGCGGATGACAGGGTTTTAGGCAAAAAAATTTGGGTTTCCATGTCAAACTGTTATTGGGACATTCTCTTTGCCATTTTGAATGCCCTGACAGAGCCTCACATGGGGATTCTCCCCATGACACTCGCCTTTGAGAAGACAGAACGCCTTTTTATCGACTTCGGAGTTCTTGCCGACGGAACCCTGCCTTTCCACAAAGATTTTGATGCGGACGCGGTTTTGAATATCCAAAGCAAGGGAGGCGCCTTTCATTACCTTTCCTTTACGGACTTCATCGCGGAGTGCTGGTCCATGATTGTGGGCAGTCCTCCCCCTGAGCCCATGGCGGGCCCCTCGGCGGATGCCCGTGTTGGTATCCTGCAGGGACAGTTTGATGAAGCGCAAAAGTACCGTGATGCTGTTCTTCGTAGAATTGGGAGCGAGTTTCTGAGCAACAGTTCTTTGGACATATCCAAGCTGATACAGGACCTGGATGACTGCCTGCTCCCGGCAATGAAGGTCTACACGCGTGTGCCGGAGTACCGTGAGGCGGAGGAATCCGAGCGGCGTCAGATGAATCAGGAGCGCATCATCTATCAGGAGGCAGAAAAAAATTTGCTCCTGATGCTCTCCTTGGTTCAGAAACAAGAAGTGAATCCTTTGCCGGCGGCCAAGGCGGATAGTCTTTTGGGGCTTCATGAGAAGACAAAGGTCCTGGCTAAGAAGCTCCTTTACTGCCGGAACGACGCAAAGAAAATCGCCCGGCGCGCAAATAAGATCACTGAGACCTGCGCTGAGTACTCGCCCCAGATGAAGCGGGCTGAGTTGCGTTCCATGTTGCTGAAGAAGAAGGAATACTTCACTGTCCCGGCCAAGAGTGCGCGCTGTGATGAGTCGCCTTTCTGCCCCTCCAATGGCCTCCCCATCAACTATCAGGTGGCCGCTGAGGAAATTGAGGCCATCAGCGCGATGGATATGGATATGTTCGGTGTGCCGCGCATCCGCATGTATGGCATTCCCCGCGTTGTCTTCATGCCCGGGCAGGGCTTTGGGACCTACGACTGGTCGGATAATACGCTGCTGCTTCCTGCCTTCCCCATTGACGGAGGGGATACCATCCACGAGGAAAAAGCCATCTGCTATGCCCTGGCGACGTTCCGCTGGGACAGTGACGAGGACCGCAGTCTGAAAAATCCCTATCAACAGATAAAGGAGAACAGGAAAAAATCCCTTGTGGATCTGTCCGCTTCGTTCTACAGAGATTACTACCTGTGGGCGTCAAAGGAAAAGAAGGGTTACCGCATTTTGTCCCGGGATACGTCTCAGGTCTTCAACCAGATTTTGGCGCCTCGTTTGGAAAGCGATGTGTAACAGTTTTTTGTTGGAAAAGGGGGCGGACAGAATGACGTGATGTAGCTCAGGCTTTTTGCCTGCGCCCGCCAGGGTGTGCGGCTTTCGCGTTTTTTGTGGCATCCTTCCGTCCCCGGGCGGAGGGGGTGTTAGTTTTCTGTCGTAAAGTATGGAGGTTATTTTTATGGACAAGGTCTTGACTTCGCGCAATGGCCCCTGGATTGCCGGTGGAATCATCGGTCTCATTGCCGTTGCGCTGGCTCATTTTGGCAATCCCGGCAACATGGGGTTCTGCGTTGCCTGTTTCACCCGCGACATCGCGGGGGCTCTGGGGCTTCACCGCGCCGGGGTCGTGCAGTATCTCCGGCCGGAGATTCCCGGCTTTATTCTGGGCTCCTTCCTCTCCGCGCTTCTGTTTCGTGAATATTCCCCCCGCGGCGGTTCGTCTCCCGCGGTGCGCTTTGGTCTGGGCGTGTTCGCTATGCTGGGCGCTCTGGTCTTTCTGGGCTGCCCCTGGCGGGCGTACCTGCGTGTTGCGGGCGGCGACTGGAACGCCCTTTATGGTGTCGGCGGCCTGGCTGTGGGCGTCCTGATTGGGATAGGGTTCCTGTGGCATGGATTCAGCCTGGGGGCGGCCGAGAACAACCCAAAGGCCGCGGGCCTGATTATGCCGCTCATGGCTGTGGCGCTCCTTGCATTCCTGTTCCTTGCGCCCACGTTTGGTGAGGCTGGCAAGGCCCCCATCTTCTTCTCCACTTCCGGCCCTGGCTCCAAGCACGCGCCTGTTCTCATGGCGCTTGGCGCGGGGCTCATCGTGGGATGGTTTGCCCAGCGCAGCCGCTTCTGCACTGTCGGGGCTCTGCGTGACCTGTTTATGATGGGGGACGCCCACCTGTTCAAGGGCATCGTGGCCTTCACTGTTGTGGCCTTCGCGGCCAACTACGCTCTGGGGACTTTCCACCCCGGCTTCGTCATCACCCCCGCCGCGGAGGGGGTCAAGGCTGTCCCTCAGCCTGTGGCTCACATGGACCAGCTCTGGAACTTCCTGGGCATGGTGTTGTCCGGTCTGGCTTTCACCCTGGCGGGCGGCTGCCCCGGCCGTCAGCTCATCATGGCGGGCGAGGGTGACAGCGATGCAGGCATCTTCGTCCTGGGAATGCTGGTGGGCGCAGCCGTGGCGCATAATTTCTCCGCTGCCTCCAGCGGGGCGGGCATTGGCCCCATGGGCGCTCACGTGACGGTTATCGGCCTGGTGTTCTGTCTGGCAGTTGGGCTTTTCTTTCAGCCCAGCCGCAGCTAGAGTGTTGAGGAGGTCCTGTCATGAGTGATACGATTACGGTCAACGCCTCCGGGCTCTCCTGCCCGCAGCCGGTCATCGAGACGAAAAAGGCACTTTCCGGTCTGAGCTCCGGACGGGTTGAGGTCCTTGTGGACACGGCCACGTCGCGGAACAACGTCGCGCGCTTTGGCGAGAACAAGGGCTGGCGCGTCACGACGGAGGAGCGCGAGGGCGGATTCCGGGTCATTCTGGAGAAGTAGCCGCAAATACACCGCAAAATCACTGAAAGACGCCGGCCACAGATGAGGCCGGCGTCTTCTTTTCAGCGGCTGACCCGTTTCTGCGGCCGGCGCGACGTCCCGGATTTTTTGCGCAATAAGTGATATCATTATAGTAAGTCAATGAAAAAATGGAGGGGAAATATCATGTACAGTTTTACTCTGAACGAGACATCGTACCATGGCTCAGGCGCAATAGCGGCAATCCCGGCGGAGATCAGAAACAGGGGACTGAAGAAGGTTTTTGTCGCCTCCGACCCTGACCTTGTGAAGTTCAAGGTCACGGCAAAGGTCACAGACCTGCTCGACAAGGAGGGCATCGCCTACACCGTCTTCAGCGAGATTCAGCCCAACCCCACTATTGAGAATGTCAAGGCCGGCGTTGCGGCGTTCAGGGCATCCGGCGCAGACTGCATCGTAGCCATTGGAGGCGGTTCATCCATGGATACCTCCAAGGCAGTGGGCATTATTATCGCCAATCCTGAGTTCGCCGATGTGCGGAGCCTTGAGGGGGTTGCCCCGACGAAGAATCCCTGCGTTCCTATCATCGCGGTCCCGACGACAGCCGGAACGGCGGCGGAGGTCACCATTAACTACGTTATTACCGACCTGGAGCGCAAGAGAAAGTTCGTCTGTGTGGACCGTCATGATATTCCTGTGGTCGCTGTGGTAGACCCTGATATGATGTCAACCATGCCCAGGGGGCTCACTGCCTCGACGGGCATGGACGCGCTGACCCACGCCGTTGAGGGCTACATCACGAAGGGTGCGTGGGCGCTGTCCGATATGTTCCATATCACGGCCATTAAGATGATCTCCGACTCGCTGCGGGATGCCGTGGCCGGGAAGGAAAACGGACGTGCCGGAATGGCTCTTGGGCAGTATGTTGCAGGCATGGGTTTCTCCAATGTCGGCCTCGGCATTGACCACGCGATGGCCCACACACTGTCCGCTTACTACGGCACACCCCACGGAGTTGCCTGCGCCATTCTGCTGCCGACGGCGATGGAGTTCAACCGTGATTACTCCGGCGAGAAGTACCGCGAAATTGCAAGGGTGATGGGTGTTGCCGGCGTGGACTCCATGACTCAGGAGCAGTACAGGGACGCGGCTATCGCGGCGGTGAAGAAACTGAGCGCCGACGTGGGCATTTCGCCTGACCTGAAGGAGATTGTGAAGGAGGCCGATATTCCCGCTCTGGCCGCCTCAGCGCACGAGGACGCCTGTCTGCCGGGAAATCCCAGGGATGCTTCCGTGGAAGACATCATTAAACTTTACAAGAGCCTGATTTAACCTGTTTCTGCATTCAAAACAGCAGCCCCTGCGGGATCCTATGCCCTGCGGGGGCTTTTCTTAACAGCCCCATACCAGGAAGGGCTGATTGAACCTGACAGCGAGGACCGCGACAGGACATAAGAACTGATCATGCTGAAAACATGATACTCAAAACCTGCATGAAGGAAGGGATGTACAAATGATGAAGAAAAAACTGGCGCTGGCAGCCTCCGTTCTGGCTCTGCTGGCGCTGTTCGCCTCCGCGGCGGGCGCCGGTGTCACAATCAATGGCAAGCCATTGGATGAGGTGGACGACATCATGGCGGAGACGGGGGCCGCAAAGGGCTACCCCCAATAACCATACCAGTGGGTTATCAACTTTCATCTTTTATATTGGGTGTGCCTTGCAGAATTGAGCAGCCTGCGGTCTGTGGAGAGGAAGACGTCAACTCCTTTTGCCTCAGCGCTTGCGAGATGAAGCGCATCGAAAGTTCTTATTCCAGCCTGTCCCAACTCATTTGCGCGAATTCTTATTTCGCGTGATAGGGTGATAATACCCATCGCAGATCTGCATAGCAGCAAGACCTTTTCCTGACGATCTAAATCAGGCATAGCTTCAATTTCTTCAAATAAAACATCGCTAACCCAAAGTTCAAATTCTCCTGATTCACATCGCCCTATTATGTTCAAGACGGCTTCCGCTTCCATCTCCACAACGTCGTTATTGAAGTCATCGAAAGGACGATTAAAGCAACATGTATCTAAATAAATTTTCATCAACTCGCCCGTCCTTTCTAAATTCTTTCCAAACGACCTCCGCCCCTCACGCCCATTATAGCAAACGGGCGGGGGCGGCGGGGATTAAAATTGTGGTGTTACGATCAATAAATAATAGATGATGGTATATCATCCTCTGACATTGAATAATACCCTATCACACCACCAATGGCAGCACCGATAAAGATGCACGCCAGAGGAATAGTCATTCCGGGGCCTACTGAAAAAATTACTATAAAAGCGGCTGCAGTGCCAAATTTTGCACCCGTTATAGCACCGTTTTTTACAGCTTCTATCTGGAGTGATTTGTAACTCTTCTGCGTAGATGCTTCTGAACTGGGTGAAGCGGAACACGCAGGTTGGGGAATCGAA
>JAILIX010000101.1 GCA_024695065.1 Fretibacterium sp.
AAATTTTAACGTGTGTTTTGCTGGCTGTGTGGCTTGCGGCCCCGGCCGGCGCTCAGTCGCTGTGGGATGACCGCACGAACTGGCTGGCGGACGCCCGGCCCAGCCGGGTGGGAGACATCGTGACGGTCCTCATCAATGAAAGGACGGACGCCAAGGACGAGGCCAAGATGGACGTTCAGAAGTCGTCCAGCAACTCGGTCAGCGACGGGACGGGCATCCTGAGCTTCATCCGCAGCCTGAGCCTGACCACGTCCAACGCCAGCGCGGGGGACGGCTCCGTGGAGCGCAAGCACCACGCCACGGGCACGGTGGCCTGCCTGGTGACTGAGGTTCTGCCCAACGGCAACCTGATCATCGAGGGTACCCGGGATGTGCGCACCAGCGAGGAGGTCCTTCAGTTCCAGATTATCGGCGTCATCCGCCCCCAGGACGTCAACAGCGACAATCAGATCAACAGCTCCCTCATCGCCAACGCGGAGCTGGCTGTCAAGGGCCGGGGAATCGTCTCGCGCACGCAGAAGCCGGGTGTTGTCACCCAGATACTTCAGGCTGTGTTTTAGAGGAGAGCGGCTATGAAAAGGCTTTTTGCGGGGCTGTTCCTCGCCTTTCTGCTGGCTGTGCCGGCGGGGGCGGCCGTTAACCTTCAGGATATGGACTTCACCCGGGTTCACCCCACAGTACGCATTAAGGACATCGTGGAGGTGGAGGGCGCGCGGGACAACCAGCTCACCGGCGTCGGACTGGTGACGGGTCTGCCCGGCACAGGGGACAACTCCACCATGGCGACCCAGATGATGCGGAACATGATGCGGAACTTCGGCGTGACGCTGGATACGCGGGCGGCCCGGACGCGCAATATCGCCGTGGTCTCCCTGACAGCGAAGCTGCCGCCCTACACCCGCCCCGGGCAGAACATCGACGTGAGCGTCAGCGCCATCGGCAATGCCTCCAGCCTTCAGGGAGGGACTCTGCTTCAGTCCCCGCTGCGGGCGGCGGACGGCAAGGTCTACGCCGTGGCCCAGGGCTCGGTGCTGGTGGGCGGATTCAACGCGGAGGGCGCGGCGGCCTCCCGGACGAAGAATGTCCCCACAGCGGGGCGTATTCCCGGCGGGGCCATTGTTGAGCGTGACGTGCCGATGGACTACGCCGCCGGGGGGCAGATGGCTCTTCTGCTGCGGGACCCGGACTTCACCACGGCCCAGCGCATTGCGGACGCCATCAACCGCAAGTTCGGCTTTGTGGCCTCGCCGGTGGACGCGGGACGTGTGCTTATCGACGTGCCGGCTCAGTATCTGGCGGCTCCGACGGCTTTCCTGGCCAACATGGGAGGAATTGAAATTGAGCCGGACACCACGGCGCGGGTTGCTGTCAACGAGCGCACGGGCACAGTGGTCATGGGCGGCAACGTGCGCATCAGCTCCTGCGCGGTGGCCCACGGGAACCTGACCGTCTCCGTGCGGGAGGATCCGAACGTCGTGCAGCCGGCGTCCTTCGGCGGAGGGGACACTGCGGTGGAGCGCCGGAGCGACATCACGGTGGATGAGGACGGCACCAGCATGATCGCCATGCCCTCCACAACGACGGTGAGGGACCTTGTGCGCGTGCTGAACTCCATCGGAGCGACTCCCCGGGACATTATTGAGATTCTCCAGGCGGTCAACGAGACCGGGGCACTCCATGGCGAGCTCGTCAATATGTAGGGGGCGTTTGAAATGATCAAAGCTCTGGACAAGTACAGTCTGCGGCCGGTGGACACGAAGGTGGACCCGGAGATCCACAAGACGCAGGAGGCCCAGGAACTCAAGGGGGCCTGTCAGCAGTTTGAGTCTATCCTGTGGTCAAAGCTGTGGAAGGATATGCGCAACAGTGCCCAGTCCATCAGCGGTCATGATAAGGGACGTCCCTGGCAGCAGATGGAGGACCTTTCACTGGAGATGGCGTCAGATGATCTGGTGGAAAGCTCCGGAGGCGCTGGCCTGTGGAAGATGCTCTACGACAGCATGATCGGCAAAATCGCGGCGGACCGGGAAGCTCAGCAGCGCAAGGAGGCGGATGCCGCCGCAGACGCGGCTTTTGAGGCCTTCCAGGCTGAATCCGGATCTCAGGAGACCGGCGGGGAGTCCGCTGTTGGGGACGGGGAGAAAACGTCCTTCGAGGCCAGCGCGTGAGCCGCTGGTGGGAAGAAGGCCTGCGCTTCCATTGCCTTGGGTGCGGCCGGTGCTGCCGGGGGGAGCCCGGGGCAATCTTCTTCACGCCGGAGGAGGCCCGTCGGATTGCCGGGTATCTGGGCATCAGCCGCGCGGAGCTTCGCCGGCAGATTACAATGCGGTGGGGCCGGCCCAGCTTTCGGGAACGTCCCAATGGCGACTGCGTCTTTTATGACGCGGACTCCGCGCGCTGTTCCATTTACCCCGTGCGCCCGTCCCAGTGCCGCTCGTTCCCCTTCTGGCCGGAGACGCTGCGTTCGCGGGCCGAATGGGACAGGTACGCCGCCCGGTGCCCCGGCATGAATGAGGGGCCGCTTCTCTCCCCGGCAGAGATCACAGAGTGGGTCTGCCGGGCGGAGAGCTGGACGTACCTTCAGAATCACTCCTCCTGATTTAAATGTAAATTTGTTTTTTTCGGCATAAGGTGGTATACTATAGAGAGTCAGAGTGGAGGAAGTGTTGTCTTATGTCGAGGACTCTCTCATCCATCAAGGACCAGCTTGTTTCCTACAAGGGGCAGTTAGTCCGCTGCAGAACCTCCAAGGGTCGTAACCGTTTTGAGGAGACGGAGGGCGTTATTTTGGATGTTTACCCGAAACTCTTCACGATATACGACAATCTAAGGTCCAGCACCGTGTCTTTCAGTTACGCGGAGCTGCTCACCCGAGATGTGGAAATTGAGGTTATTCATTAGCTTAGGTCAGGTCTGACTGCCAGATACCAGCAACGCTCCCCGGCAATAGCCGGGGAGCGTTCCCCTCTGTCCGATAACTCCCTATTCCTCCTGAATCATGCGTTCCAGAAACGGGGGAAGAACGAAGGCAGCGCGGTGAATGGCGCTGGTGTACCAGCGTGTCCCGCCAATTTCCCGGAGGGGATGAGCCGGGTCCTCCGCGAGGGAGGCCACGCCGTAGGTCCACATCCCTGAGGGGTACGTCGGCACCACGCCCCAATACATCTTTACGATGGGAAACACCTCGCGCATCTGGGAGATGGACTGAAGCATCAGATCCGTGTCCGTGAAGGGGGACTCCGTCAGTTCCGTCATCATGCCGCCGGGGTTCATGACCCTCTTCACATCCGCGTAAAACGGGGCCTGAAAGAGCCCTGCGGCAAAGTCCACCGGGTCAGTGCTGTCCACAATCACCACGTCAAAGCGGTCCTGGGTGGTGCGGATATACTCCAGCGCGTCCTGACACCGCACATCAGCCCTCGGGTCATCAAAGGCACAGCTGATGGAGGGCAGCCACTTCTTTGAGCTTTCAATGACGCGTTCGTCGATGTCGATGTGGGTGCAGCACTCAACCTCCCCGTGACGAAGAACCTCCCGAAGGATGGCTCCGTCGCCCCCGCCCACGATGAGGACGCGCTTCGGGGAGGGGTGAGCGCAGAGAGGAACGTGGGCCATCATCTCGGAGTAGCAGAACTCGTCCCGCTCCGTCAGCTGGAAAGCGCCGTCCAGCATCAGAGTCCGGCCGTACTCCGGCGTGTCCACGATGAGAATATCCTGATACTTTGTGTGCTCCCTGTGGAGAACTTCAGACACCTTCAGAGAGAGACGAAGCCCCTCGCTGCTCTCCTCAGTGAGCCACAGCTCATTGAAACGTTTCTCCCTTGTTACGGGGGTATGAGTATCCTTTGATTTTTCCGGCATGGTTATTATATCTGGAGATGGCGGAGGCGTGTGGGGATCGAACCCACCAGAGACGGCGAAAACCACCCCTCACCGGGTTTGAAGCCCGGGCCCGTCACCAGACGAATCTCACCTCCGTTATGTATTATACTTGTTTGCCGCAAAATTGTCCATAAAAAAAACCGGCGGAACGGACGGTGGCATGTGGCCGGCCCGGTGCTGTCTGCCCTGAAGACGGCCCTGAAGATGGCCCTGAAGATGATTTGAAGGGACGAAGTTCAGGAAGCCGGTCAAAAAATTGCATAGGGGCCAAAAGCCCCCGCGCTTCGTGCTTCAATGTGATACAATTTGAAAAATACAATGGCTTTCCGGGGAGGTATCTGCCTTGAAATTATTTTTCAGGAATGTGGGGATTTTGCTGTCGGTTTTCCTTCTGGGTTTCTGTTTTTCTGCCTGCGCCGCGGACTTTGAGTTCAGCGGGAAGATTGAGCCTTCGGACGCTGTCTCCCACCTGCTGAACTTTTACGTCAACCGTTTTACCCCTGAGGAGCTGAACCTCATCGTTTCCGGACAGCCGGACGCGACGGGGCGCTTCCCGGAGCTTTACATGGACCTTACGGGCGTTATAATTGGAAAAGTGCGTCTGGACAAGCTGACTTTCCGGATGTTCGGCGTGCAGTTCAACGCTCCGGAGAACTGGCCGTCCGGCAATGTTGAGTGCAAAGACGCCCTTCAGATACACGCCCTTGGGACCATCCTTCAGGAGGACATCAATAAAAGCCTTGAGGCCAGGACCTTCGGCGATGATGACCACTGGCGCGAGGTGTCTCTCGCCATCACCTCAAAGGGGCTGAAGGGAAAGGGGTATTACATGGCCAATGTGCTCTTTGTGACCCTGGATATTCTCATCGAAATCGACAGCGGCCTGAAAATTGTGAGAAACAAGGAGCTTTGGCTGGACAACCCGGAGGTGCGGATCAACCGGCTGGACCTGCCGGAATACATCACAAAAAAGGCCCTGTCCCAGATACAGCCATTGCTGGACCTCAACCGGTTCCCTCTGCCCATGACCCTGCATAAGGTCACACTGGAGGACGGGCGGGCGATTCTCTCCACCCGAAAGCTCCCTGAGCCGCTGGAGAAGGGCATCTCCTACCATTATGTGCGCTAATCTGTCCCCGCGGCGATAACGAATCATGTACAGCATTGACCGCAAGCGTTATCTCTGGGTGACGATTTCCGCGCTTCTGCAGGGGCTCCTGCTGGGGGCCTACGCTGTGGCATGGAACGGGCTGCACGATGGGCTGGCTCTTCCGGGAGGCTTCCCTGTGCTTGCCGTCCTCTACAATATGCCCCTCTCCATCGTCGTCATTGTCCCCTTCGTGTTCTGGCTGGCGCAGGAGCACTGGGGCCGGCGGCTCAGCCTCTTTCTCTCCGGGCTGTCGCTCGTTCTGGCAATCTTCTATATCTATCGGCTCTGGTCCGTCTACCCCACGGGCAGCAGCTTTTACGTCATCCCCTCCCAAAAGCTGGACCTCCTCCGCGCGTGCATCGCCGTGTTCCTGCTGATCCCGTTCTTCCAGTGCCGCATTGCCACCTGGAGCTGGCGCGTGCCGTACTCTGAGATATTCTTTCAGTTCTGCCGGAACCTCTTTCTGCTCTTCCAGGCGGCCATCGTCATGGCCGTTTTCTGGGGCCTGCTTCTGACAGCCAGCCTGCTCTTTGACATTGTGGGGCTGAACTTTGTGCCATGGGTGCTGTTCAATCCCCTTGTGGCTGTCCCCCTGTCCAGCCTCACCATTGCCGTCTCCATCTCCGTGGCGCTCAAGCACCCCGGCATCGATTCCCTGGGACGCTGGATTCTCTCGGTTCTGGCGTGGCTGCTGCCTCCCTTCTCGGTGCTGTCCCTTGTGTTCATTGCCTGCCTGCCCTGGTCGGGACTCCGCACGCTCTGGAGCACCGGTCAGGCCAGCTCGCTCATCATGCTTCTCCAGCTGGGAACAATTCTTCTGGCGAATGCGGCGTGGCTGGACGGCGCGCGTCCGGCCTTTCCCAACAGGTTCCTGAATGCGCTGGCTCAGGTCTCTCTGCTCTGTCTGCCCGTCTACACGGCGGTCTGCCTTTACTCCCTTGGGCTCCGCATTCATCAGTACGGGCTCTCCGCGGACAGGATTCAGGCGGGGTTCTCGGCGGTGGTGCTGGGGATATGGGGCATCGGCTACGCCGGAGCGGTCATCCTGCGCCGGTGGCCCTCCGCCATCGGACGCGTCAACATTGCCTCCACTCTGGTCATGACGCTTATCGTTGTGGCGATGAACTCCCCTGTCCTTGACCCCTACCGGCTGGCGGCGAACAATCAGGCCGACCGGCTGCTGGGAGGGCAGATTGCCCCGGAGGACTTCGATTACCTCTATATGCGCTTCAGCCTTGGGTGCTACGGGACCTGGGCACTGGAACGCATTGAGGAGAGCGAACACCCGCGTCTGGCTGCCATCCGCCGCAGGATTGACAAGGCGATGGAGATTACCCCCCAGGAGTACCTTCAGGACGTGGAGGAAGGTGTTGCCCCCTCGTCCCAGCGGCGCGAGATCCTGAGCCAGGCCGCCGTTTATCCGGAGGGCCGGCGGCTCCCTGCCCCGGCGGAGGAATACCTCATACAGGAGTGGGGAAAGGAGGACTCGCCTCTGCGCAGTGTGCGCCGCAGCTCGGAGATTGCCTTTGCCTTTGTTCCCCTCTTTGAGGGGACAGAGCCCCCCGGTGAGGACCTTCTGGTGCTTCTGGAGGGGATGGGAATCCTGCTCAGAGTGATGGAGGACTCCGCACAGACGGTGGGATTCTTCTCCTCATCCGGCACGGAGGAGGGGGAAAGGTTTTCGCTGAACAGTCTGAGTTCCCCGGATATTGCCGCCGCGGCCCCTCAGTTTCGGGACCTCCTGATCGGGGACCGGCGCTACCGCATTCTCCCTCTGCCTGAGGGAAGGAGCCGCTGACGTCATGAGGAGGCCAGAATTTTCCCTGTTAGGTTCCGCGCTGTTGATCCTGCTTTTTCTCCCGGGCGGCAGCCGGGCTGCGGACTTTCCGGATGTGGGGATGTCATGGGGGGCCCTTCCCTCTGAGTCAGAGGCCGGTGCGGAGTTCCTGGCATCGCTGGGCGCGGTCTCGGCGGACGCCCTTCTGCCCGACGGAAACCGCCCGCTCCATGTGGCGGCCGAGTCCAGTGACCCAAAGCTCGTCGAGTGGCTGCTTAAAAACGGGGCTTCCCCCTCTGCGAAGGGGCTGGAGGGCCTGACGCCCCTGATGCTGGCGGCGGCCTACAATCCCAACCCCGATGTGACCGGGGTCCTGCTCAGGGGGGGCTCCGCGCCGGACGCCCGCGATGAGTCGGGCCGGACAGCCCTGCACCTTGCCGCCGCGGTCAACGAATCTCCCCAGGTGACGGCGCTGCTTCTGCGCCAGGGGGCCTCCGCCGGAGTTCAGGACAATGCGGGGCGTACCCCGCTGTGGATGGCAGCGGCCCGGGGGGAGAGCTCCTGTGTGGAGCTTCTTCTGGACGCCGGCGCTCCTGTGGATGGTCCCAACCGGGAGAACATCACGCCGCTTC
This sequence comes from Fretibacterium sp., assembly GCA_024695065.1. Lineage (GTDB taxonomy): Bacteria > Synergistota > Synergistia > Synergistales > Aminobacteriaceae > JAFUYV01. The sequence goes on from JAILIX010000101.1 coordinate 7,442, forward strand.
AGGCGGCCTGTGAGTGTCCCGATGCCGGGGTGATCCGGGCTCTGGTGGAGGCCGGGGCGGACGTGAACCGGCGGGACTCCCGCCGCTGTACGCCGGCGATGCGGGCCGTGGCGGCGGGGGCGGACGCGGAGGTTCTGCGCGTCTTCATCCGCGGGAAGGCGGATCTGCTGGCCGAGGACGACCAGAATCGTTCGGCGCTCTTCCTTGCGGTGTCCAATCCCGCGGTCTCAACCGATGTGGTCTCCCTGCTGCTGAAGGATGAAAACCCCAACACCCGGGACAGCGCCCTGATGACGCCGCTCATGGAGGCCTGCCGGGCGCACAGCCTCCCCACAGTCCGTCTGCTTCTGGAGCATGGTGCCAGCACGGAGCTCAGGGACAAGAGTGACTGGACCCCCATGACCTTTGCCGTCATGTCGAACGCCGGCCCTGAACTGATCCGCCTTCTGGCCGGTTTCGGCGCGTCCCTTGAGCTGGGGACCCGGGACGGAATCACGCCCCTCATGCTTGCCGCCCATGCTCCGGAGCAGCTGGAGGGCCTGAAGGCGCTGGCCTCGGTGGGTGCCGATCTCAATTATCAGAGCCGGCAGGGCATGACAGCCCTGATGGTCGCTGCCGCGTCCGGCAACGGGGCTGCGGTGAAGGAACTGCTGGCCCTGAGCGCGGATGTCTCGCTGCGGGATGAGGGGGGGATGACAGCCCTTGCCCATGCTGTGCAGGCCCAGAGGGACAATACGGAGGTTATGGAGCGCCTGATCCGTGCCGGGGCTGAGACGGATACCCGCGCGGAGCGGGAGATGACGCCCCTGATGAATGCCGCGCTCCGTGACTGTGACTGGGGTGTGAAGGTCCTTTTGGCCGCCGGGGCGGACCCTGCGGCGAGGGACTTCATCGGATGGACGCCCCTGCATTTTGCCGCCCGTGCCACGCCGCCGCTGGGCCTGACCCCTGAGACGGAGGAGGGGGCGGAGTGCATGGCCCTGCTTATCGCGGCGGTAAAAGGCTCTGTCGACCTGCCCGACGACGGTGGAACGACGCCCCTGATGGTGGCGGCGGCCAGCGATAATGCCCCTGCGGTGCGGCTGCTCCTGAAGGCGGGCGCCGATCCGTTGAAATCCGACAGGACGGGGCGGGACGCTCTGGGTTATGCCCGGCTGAGAAACGCGAAAACCTGCATTCCTCTGTTGGATATCCGCTGAATTTGTGCTATACTGCAAACCGCGTTGTTTTCAGTTTCTCTAAGAGGTTGAGCAGATGAGCCGCGTTGTTGCCTTAATTGGACCCACTGCCGTCGGCAAGACGGCGCTGAGTCTGGAGGTTGCAGAAAAACTAAACGCCCGGGGCCTGCCTCCTGTGGAGGTTGTTTCTGTGGATTCCCGCCAGGTCTACCGTTATATGGACGTGGGCACGGATAAGGTATCCTCTGCCATCCGCCGCGAAATCCCTCATCATTTGATTGATATCGTTGATCCCGACGAGGCCTTTTCGGCCTCCTCCTTCGTGGAGGAGGCGATGAGTGCTGTGCGCCGGATAACGGCCCGGGGCCGCCTTCCCCTCTTTGTGGGGGGAACGCCCTTCTATTACAATGCTCTTTTTCACGCGTCCATGAACGCCTCGCTTCCCCATGACCCGGAGGTCCGCCGCCGCTATGAGGAGCTGGCCGCCCGGGAGGGGGCTGAAGCGCTGCATGCGCGTCTGAGCTCTGTGGACCCGGTCACGGCGGAACGCCTTCATCCCAACGATGTCCGCCGCGTCTCCCGTGCCATGGAGATATGGGAGCTGGCGGGGACACCGCCGTCGCAGCTCTACGAGGAGGGGGAGAAGCTGGATTTCGGCTTCCGTGTCCTCTATATTGCCCTGAACCGCCCCCGGGCGGAGCTTTTTGCCCGCATTGCGGACCGGCTGGCGGAGGAGTTTTCCTCCGGCTTCCCGGAGGAGGTCTCGTGGCTGGCGGAGCACGGTTTTGATGAGCGTTTCCCTCCCATGCAGGGCCTGGGATATCGTGAACTTATGGCCTGGTACCGGAAGAAGATGAGCCTCAGTGAGGCCCTTGAGAGGGCCATAACCCGGACCCGCGCGTTTTGCCGGCGCCAGATGACGTGGTTCAGCAAATTTGAGCCCGCATTGTGGTATGATATCTCTGAGGTATCTGTGTCCCGGCTTGCTGACGAGGTCACGGAGGCGGCGCTGGCCCACCTCGGAGGAATGGAGGAAGCGGTGTCGTGAAGGAAATCGTCATGGCCGACCACGCAGGGTTCTGTTTTGGTGTGAAACGTGCGGTGGACGCTATCCGCAGCGCTCTGGAGCGTGGCGGGAGCAACGTCTGGACCATTGGGCTCCCCATCCACAATCCTCAGGAGGTGGAGCGGCTTCAGGCCATGGGGCTGAAGGTGGCGCAGACGGAGGCGGAGGTTCCCGCCGGGGCGCGGGTGTTCATCCGGGCTCACGGGGAATCCCGTGCCGTGCTGAAGGCTCTTCGGGATAAGGGTGCGGAGGTTGTGGAGACGACATGTCCCTTCGTCAGCCGGGCCCAGGAGCTGGCCAGCTCCTTTTCGGAGCAGGGGTATCACATTGTCCTTCTGGGGGACCGGGACCATCCGGAGATCCGCGGGATAATCGGGCACGTGAACAGCCCTTCAAGCAGTCTGGACGTTGTGGCCGGCGAGTCTGAGGCGGAGGCCCTGCCCCGTCGGGGGAAGATGGCCCTCATCTCCCAGACGACCCAGCGGGAGGAACGCCTGTCCGCCGTGGCGGGGGCTCTGGTCCGCCGGGCGGGAGAGCTTCACGTGTGCAACACAATATGCAAGGCGACGGTGGAGCGTCAGGAGGCGGTCCGTGCGCTTGTGGGACGTGTGGACGGTGTGGTCCTCATCGGGGGACGCGCCAGCGCCAACACGGGCAAGCTGAGGGATATCGCCTGTGCCAGCGGTCTGGATGTGCTCTGGGTGGAGGACGTCAGGGAGCTGGATGACAGCCTGGACTGGTTTGAGGGCAAAAAAAAGATTGGTATTGCCGCGGGGGCGAGCACGCCCGAGTGGCTTATCAGTGATATAAGCAGTAAAATTGCGAGAATGTAGGTAGTCAAGGGGGATTATGGGTTATGGATCAGGAAATGAACACCGTGGATCTGGATCAGGCAGTGCAGGGTGAGGTGCGGGAGTCTGGCGCTCAGGAGGGCGAGCAGACAATGCAGGATATGCTCCAGTATATGGACGCCGGACGCCTCCGCAAGGGCGATATCCGCACTGGCACCGTCATTGATGAGACGGAGAACGGCTGGCTGGTCGACGTGGGTTTCAAGTGCGAGGGGATTCTCCCCGAGAAGGAGTGGACGCATCACGTCCTGGTCGAGGATGTTGAGAAGCCCAAGCAGGGCGACAAGATTGAGGTCGAGGTTATCAACGTCCGCGAGGGCGAGGAGGCACAGCTTCTTCTCAGCCGCTGGCGCCACGAGTTCGACCGCCGCTGGGCGGAGTTTGAGGATAAAGCGGCCCAGAATGAGACTCTCCTGGTCAAGGGGATCCGCAAGGTCAAGGGCGGCCTGATGGTTGAGTGCTGCGGCCTTGAGGGCTTTGTCCCCGTAACCCACCTCGGCGGCAAAGGAAAGGGTGTCAACCCGGCGAACTTCATTGGACAGGAGTTTGAGGTGAAGCCTCTGGAGCGGGACCGCCGGAAGCGCCGTCTCGTGTTCTCCCGCAAGGAAATCGTGGAGAAGGAAGCCGCCGAGCAGCGCGCCAAATTCTACAGTGAGGTCCATGAGGGCGACATCATTGAGGGCGAGGTCAGCAGCATCACGGACTTCGGCGTCTTTGTGACCATCGGCACCATGGACGGTCTGGTCCACGTGAGCGAGATCACCTGGAAGCGCAACGTGCGCATCCGCGACCTCTTCAAGAACGGCGACAAGGTGAAGGTCAAGGTCATCGGCATCGATCAGGAGAAGGACCGCATTTCCCTCAGCATCAAGCAGGTGGAGGGCGACCCGTGGGACACGGTGAGCGAGCGCATCCACAAGGACGATGTCATGAAGGGTGCCATCACCAACCTGACGGAGTTCGGCGCTTTTGTGGAGCTGGAGCCCGGCATCGAGGGCCTTGTCCACATTGGCGACATCAGCTGGGCCCGCATTCAGAAGCCGCGCGACGTGTTCCGCAAGGGGCAGGAGATTGAGGTGCTGGTGCTGGACGTGGATACGGTGAAGCGCCGCATCAGTCTGGGCTACAAGCAGCTCAACGATCCGTGGCGTGAGATTGACAAGCGCTACACCGTGGGGCAGGACATCACGGTCAAGGTTGTGCGCCTGGCTGAGTTCGGCGCGTTTGTCGAGGTTGAGGAGGGGGTCGAGGCCCTTATCCACATCTCCCAGCTCAGCACCAAGCGCGTGGAGAAGCCCGGCGACGTCCTTGCTCAGGGTCAGGAGATTGTGGCCCGTGTGATCGAGGTCAACCCCAGCCAGCGCAGAATGCGCCTCTCTCTCAGCGCTCTGGAGGAGCCCGTGGTGGAGGAGCAGCCGAAGGAGGAGACGCAGCAGGCGTCCGCCGAGACAGCCGCTCCCAGGGAGACCCAGCAGCAGCCCAGGAAGCAGCGTGAGGGCAAGGAAGGCGGCCGCAGGGGACAGCGCCCGCAGCGCGAATCCCTTCTTGATGATGACGTGCTTTCGTACAATCCCTTCGCTGAGGCTTTCAAGGACCAGAAGTTCGAAGAATAAACCGCAAAGGGAAATATACAGACGCAACGGGGGAACGGCACAGGCCGTTCCCCCGTTTTCATATGAGAGCCATGGAAAAAAGACGGGCGGCTACGGCCTGCGCTCCACCTGAGTCTCTGTGCGGACAAGCCCCCGCCGGATCAGCAGCCCCACAAGGGCTGTGGTGGGGGCTATCAGGAAGAAGATCTGGGGGATATCCCAGCCCCGGGACAGAAGCAGTCCCGCTCCAAGAGCGGAGCCTGCCATGAAGAGGGAGTCCATGATGTTGGAGCAGGCGATGACGCTGGACACGCTCTCCTCCGGCGCACGGCTCTGCATCACCGCATAAAGCGGAACGATGTAGAGCCCGCCGCAGAAGGCAATCGCAAAGAGGCAAAGGGGAATGAGCCAGTTGGCGGGGCTGGCGAAGAAAGCCCGCGCCCCGAGGAGCACCGCGGGGGAAGTGCCGGCCGCGGCGCCGGTCAATTCATGCGTTTTGCTGAAGTACCACAGCAGGACACTGGCCAGCGCAATGCCCCAGGCGGCCCGGGGGACAAACCGTGCCGTGATCTTTCCCCTGAGCAGGGCGTTGCAGGCAGTGGACCCCAGGCCGATCCCCAGCGAGAAAACCGCAAGGAAGACCGTCGCCACGTCCTCACCGGCCCCAAGGACCAGCCGGGCATAAGTTGGGAACTGCGCCAGGAAGGTGGCCCCCACCAGCCAGAACCATGAGATGGCCAGCATGGCCGCAAAGACGTCCCGCCTTGGCGTCACGTCCGAGAACATCTCCCGCGTCCGGCGGACAACATGAAAAGAAATGCGGCGCCCGGGGTCGATGGGGCGCGTGGGGGGAATGAACCAGCTGCTGATCCAGCCTGCCGCGGCGATGAGCAGCGCAAGGACGCCGACCCAAAACGCGCCGTTTGCCCGGAGGATGAGCAGTCCGCCGGAGATGGTGCCGCTCAGGATCGCGAGGTATGTCCCCATCTGGATGAGGCCGTTGCCCGCGATGAGTTCCTCCTCCGCCAGGTGCTGGGGCAGAATGCTGTACTTTGCCGGGCTGAAAAAGGCGGATTGTGCCCCCATCAGGAACAGAACGGCCGTCAGCAGCCACAGGTCATTCAGATAAAAGCCCAGCGCCGCGCCCGCCATGACGATGATCTCCGCCAGCTTGACGGCCCGCATCAGCCGCGAGCGGTCGTAGCGGTCGGCCAGGTCGCTGGCCGGGGCGGCGAACAGGAAAAACGGCAGGATA
>JAILIX010000122.1 GCA_024695065.1 Fretibacterium sp.
CAGGGGTTCTCCTGACCGTCGGCAACGCCCGTCTTCAGGGCCATATACAGGTCGGCGTAGGGAACCGTCGTGGTGGTGGCTCCCATGGCGATGAAAGTCATGTCGATGGTCTTCATGCCGTTGGTGCGCATCTTCAGTCCCCTGAGGTCATCCGGCTTCTTAATGGGATGGCTGTTATTGGAGAACTGGCGGTAGCCGCCGGCGTCACACAGGTTAATGGTGACGGTGCCTGTGGTCTTCTCCGCCTCGGCACAGACCTTCTTCGCCAGGTCACTCTGAAGCAGAGCCGTCACCTCGGCGCGGGTGTTGGTCATAAAGGGAAGGGTGAACATCAGCAGACGCGGGCTGAAATCGAACTGCCCGCCGCGCATTCCCTGGGTCACACCCTGAACAACCTGCTCCAGCATCTCCTTCTCGGTGCCAAGCTGACCATTGCCGAACACGGAGACGGTCACATGACCGTGGGTTCCCTTTGCCACATCCTCGGCAAACTTAAGCATGGATACCCAGCGGGGATTGCCCTCGGGCTGCGCATGGCCCACAGTCATCTCATACCTGCCCAGCTTTGCGAACGGGTCATCAGCAGCCCATGCACAAACACAGCTCAAAGCAAGCACCACAGCCAGAACTGAAACCAACAGCTTCTTCATCGGAGAGTTCCTCCTTAATTAAAGTTTATATTCTGATAATATCATAGGTGAAGGACTTTTTACAAGAGTATAAAATCCGATGAGAGGCCCTGCAGTTTTCCTCCCGCCGATATGGGCAAGGGGTCCGGCTCAAAGCAGAAACGGACAGGGACAGCCGGTAAAATTTCTCCCTTCTTCCTTATGTCTTCAACATCAGAAAGAAGGGAGTTTTTTGTAAAACCCGAAAGTAAATTCAATGCGGGAGTTCCGCACAGCAGCTCCCGCAGGGATACAGACTATTATTTATACAGCTTCCGGATGACGAACAGGGTCCCGATCATCAGGACAACGGCCACGGGCAGGGCGATAACGGCGTTGGGGACGAAGCCCGCGATGAGGTAACTCACAAAACTCACGGCCGCCACGGTGACAGCGTAGGGCAGCTGGGTGGCAACGTGGGCCACATGGTCACACTGCGCCCCGGCGGAGGCCATGATTGTCGTATCCGAGATGGGCGAGCAATGATCGCCGCACACTGCGCCCGCCATGCACGCGGAGACGCAGACGATGCCCAGCGGGTCCGCCAGCGGGAAGACGCTCAGCGTGATGGGAATGAGGATGCCGAAAGTCCCCCAGGACGTGCCCGTGGAGAAGGAGAGGAAACACGCAATCAGGAAGATGATAGCCGGAAGGAAGGAGTGGAAGTCGCTTGCTGAACCCTTTACAAGGGCCTCGACAAACTGCTTGGCTCCCAGGGAGTCCGTCATGGCCTTCAGGCTCCAGGCGAAGGTCAGGATGAGGATAGCGGGGACCATGGACTTGAACCCGCCGGGAATGCAGGCCGTCATGTCCTTAAACGACATGACACGCCGGAGCAGATAATACAGGAAGGTGATAATCAGCGTCACAGCGGAGCCCAGCATCAGCCCCACGGAGGCATCGGAGTTGGCGAAGGCATCCACAAAGCTGGTACCCTTCCCCGCGAAGTAGCCGCCGGAGTAGACCATACCCGTCACACAGCATACAATCAGCACCAGGACTGGGAACAGCAAGTCCAGCACAATGCCCCTGGGGTTCTCATTCTCGTTCTGGGCCTCGCTCCCGATCTCCGCGCCGGAGAAGAGGTCGCCGTTCTCAAGGGCGTTCTTCTCGTGCCGGGCCATGGGGCCGTAGTCCAGTTTCCAGATGGCAAGCATCACCATCATCACGAGGGTCAGCAGGGCGTAGAAGTTGAAGGGAATAGCCTGAATGAAAAGATAAAGGCCGTTGCCTTCTTCAACGTAGCTGGAGACAGCCGCTGCCCAGGAGGAAACCGGCGCGATGATGCAGATAGGAGCCGCCGTTGCGTCCACTAGGTAGGCAAGCTTGGCGCGGGAGATACGGCTCTTGTCCGACACCGGGCGCATAACGGAGCCTACCGTCAGGCAGTTGAAGTAGTCGTCAATGAAGATCAGGACGCCCAGAGCAATGGTAGCAAGCTGGGAGTCGGTGCGGCTTTTGATGTGTCTGTTGGCCCAGCGCCCAAACGCGGCGGACCCCCCTGCACAATTCATCAGCATGACCAGAATACCCAGGATGACCAGGAAGACCAGGATGCCCACGTTGTAGGAGTCAGCAAGCAACTTTACAATGCCGTTGTTGAAGACGTGGAGCAGCATCTTCTCAATATCGAGGTTGGCGTACAGCAGTCCCCCCACGATGATACCGGCGAAGAGAGATGTGTAAACCTCTCTCGTGAGCAGCGTCAGGCCAATGGCGATGACCGCCGGCAGAAGGGACCAGGCCGTCTGGAAGTAGGGGGACACCGGCGCCGCTGCGCCCCCTTCCTCAGCGAAGGCCCCGGCAGCCCCAAACAGAACCGCCGTCAAAGCCGCGAAAATGGCCCTGTGAAGGCCACGTCCTGTCCGGGAAAGCGCGAAACGTGAAACAGGCAAATTTTCCAGGTACATAGAATTCACTCCTTCACGAAAACGGGAACAACATTCCCAATAAATGAGTATGCTATCATATCCGGGGGACAGAAGTAAAGATATTCAGGAGGGGATCCGCGCGTGCCGGAGATAGGGAACCTCAACGTACAGGTCAACCAAAACCTCAGTCAGAACACCGTCAGCACAGGACAGGGCGGAGCCGGACAGGTCACAGGAGGAACACAGGCCGGACAGGTTCAGGCTCCGCGTCTGCCTGCAATCCGCACGGGGACGCTGGTCGAGGGGCAGGTGACAAGCCAGAATTCCGACGGGACCTACACTGTGCGCCTGGATGGCCAGGGAATGCCCCAGGAGCTTCGGGCCCGCGCGACGCTTTCTCTCATCGTGGGAGAGCATTTCCGTGCCGTGTGGGACGCATCGGGAGATGTGCCGGTTCTGCGCCTCTCCCAGAGCGAGCTTTCCTTCCTCTCCCAAATTCCTGTCCGGGATCGCGAGCTGGCAACCGCTCTCTTGTCCCGCGGGCTTCCCCTCTCCGGTGAGGTCCTGACCGCCGTGAAGGAAGCCTGGCGGCGCATGGGCTCTCAGGAGGGGCAGCTGTCTTCACTCGTTGAGCTGTGGGCCCGCGGTCTTCCCCTGACCGCGGAGAACGCGGCGCTGCTCTCAGAGTACGCCGCTCTGGATGGGAACTCGGCTTCTGCCATGTGGCAGCGCATCCGAAAGCAGATGAGGGAGCGGACCCGAAAGGGTGAGGATCCTGCCGGGGCGCTCCGGGGAATGAAAGAGGGCGGGGGGGATGTTGCCCGGTTCCTCCAGGCGCACTCTCTGCTGATGCACGCCCCGCGCGAAGAGGTGAACCCGGCGCTTCTGGCCGCGCCCTTCTGGCCCCTGCCGGAGGGAGCGGAGGGCATGACTGCCCGTGTATTTGTCGGCCGCTCCGCTGAGGAGGACGGCCAGCGGTACTGGCAGGTGGGCTTTGGCCTCTCAGGTTCGGCGCTGGGGGACGTGGGGGGCATCGTCGAAAGCGACGGACGGGGCTGCAACCTGAACCTCAACGCGGAGCGTCCGGAGACCTGCCGTCTCCTGGAGGCCCGGCGGCGGCAGATACGGGCTGAGCTCAACGATTCAACGCTTCCTGTGCAGTTTATTGGCATCTCCCGGCGCGCCGTGGAGGGCCTGAGACAATATCTGCTGGCCGGACGGGGCCTGGATGTCACCGTGTAGCCAGCGGACGTCAAACGGGAGGACAAAATGGAATTCTTGTTCAATGGAATCATGGCAGTTACAGGCAAAGAACTTGTGATGTACCTTGTCGGCGCCTGCCTCATCTGGCTGGCGATCAGGAAGGGCTATGAGCCGGCGCTGCTTCTGCCAATGGGCTTTGGAGCGATTCTGGTCAACCTGCCCTTCTCCGGCGTGCTCAACCAGGAAATGGCAGGCATCGGCACAATGACAGGGATTATTCAGTGGCTCTTTGAGACGACAATCGCGGCGTCCGAGGCCCTGCCGATTTTGCTCTTCATCGGCATCGGCGCCATGATCGACTTTGGCCCTCTGCTGTCCCAGCCGGTGATGCTTCTGTTCGGCGCAGCCGCGCAGTTTGGCATCTTTTTTGCCATCAGCCTGGCTGCTCTTCTGGGCTTTGAACTCAGGGACGCTGCCTCCATCGGCATCATAGGCGCGGCGGACGGGCCCACTTCCATACTGGTGTCCCAGATTCTGCACTCTAACTTTGTCGGGGCCATCGCCGTCGCAGCCTACTCCTACATGGCCCTGGTCCCAATCATCCAGCCCGTTGCCATCCGGCTGGTCACCACACGGGAGGAGCGCCGCATCCCCATGAAGTACAATCCCCGGAATGTGACGAAGCGGACAAAGATCCTCTTTCCTCTCATCGTCACCTTTATCGTGGGGCTGATTGCCCCGACGTCGGTGGCGCTGGTGGGGTTCCTGATGTTTGGCAACCTCGTCCGGGAGTGCGGCGTGCTGGACAGTCTTCTCAAGACCGCACAGGAAGACCTGACGAACCTTATCACCCTGCTGCTGGGGATTACCATCTCGTTCAGCATGAGGGCGGAGGCCTTTGTGCGGGCCGATACGCTTCTCATCCTCCTCATTGGCCTGGCGGCTTTTGTCTTTGACACTATCGGCGGTGTTCTCTTTGCCAAGGTGCTGAATCTCATTCTGCCGCGCATGGGACGTCCAAAAATCAACCCGATGATCGGCGCGGCGGGGATATCCGCTTTCCCCATGTCCTCCCGCGTGGTGCAGAAGATGGCCGCGGCGGAAGAGGGGGGCAACATCATTCTGATGCACGCTGTGGGAGCCAACGTGGCGGGGCAGATTGCCTCGGTCATCGCCGGCGGGCTGGTCATCAGCCTGGTTTCGCAATACCTGGGACAGGGGGGAACATTATGAGTCCTGAGGTGTGGAGCAACTTCATCATCTCACTGAAGATCATGGGGCAGGGCATGGAGGGCATTTTTGCCGTTATTATCCTCATCACTCTCGTGGTGCTGGCCCTTGGGAAACTGAAGTAGTTTTTTATTTCCCGCAGGGGAAGACAAGTTTCCCCCATCATGGTGTATAATAGTTGCGCTTTGTGGTTATACAGTTAACTCAAGTTTATAGGAGGACCTATCGTGATGAAGAAGCTGATTTCCGTAGTGCTGGCGCTGAGTCTCCTTTTCTGCTGCGCCGCGTTTGCTGCCGACAGCAGGAAACCCCTTGAGGGGCGCAGTCTTGTGGTGGCCATGAGCCCGGACTTTATGTACTTCGAGACGGTCTCACAGACGGAGGAGTGCGGTTATGAGGGGCTGGATATCGACATTCTCAAGTCCCTGTCCCAGAAACTGGGCTTTAAATTCACCATCTCGCCCATGGCCTTCTCCTCGCTCATCGGTGCGCTTCAGACCGGCAACGCGGACCTGGTCATCAGCGGCATGAGCTACACAGACGAACGCGCCAAGGTGGTCGACTTCTCCGACATCTACGCTTCCACGGCCTTTGGCGTTGTCGTGGGTGCGAACGCAGATATCAACAGCTTCAAGGACCTGGAGGGCAAAGTCATCTGCTGCTCTCAGGGAGCGTCTCAGGAGAGCCTGATCCGCGATGGAATCAAGGGAGCGCGGCTCGTCACCTATCAGGGGCAGTCTGCCGTGGGGCTGGCTGTCGCCGAGGGGAGCGACGGCGTGCAGGCCGGCATCACCAGCATCAACGGCGCCAAGAAGCTCTCCAACACTGTGCTGACCAGCGACGGCAAGCCGATGCTGAAGTATTTTGTGCTTGATTACAATGGCATTGCAGACATCTACAACATCGCCTTCCCCAAGGGAAGTGAGCTGCTGCCCATCATCAACGGAGCACTGAAGGAGATGATTGCCTCCGGGGAGATGAAGCAGCTTATTGACAAGTGGCTCTACTAAGGCTGAATTCTTGTGAAAGATGCCTCCCGGCTCCGCCGCCGGGAGGCAGTTTGTTTTCATTTAAGGGGTAAAAATCATGCGGCTTGATTTCAGCATCATCTGGGGCTATTTGCCCATGTTTGGCAGCGCGCTGCTCGTGACACTGAAGGTCACGTTCTGTTCGTTGTTTTTTGCGCTGCTCCTTTCCATTCCGCTCTCCCTGTGCAAGATTTCAAATATACGGCCGCTGCTGTGGTTCGCTGATTTCTACACCTCCGTCTTCCGGGGTGTCCCCATTCTTGTGCAGGTCTTTATGACGTATTTTGGAATCCCCATCGCCACGGGAGTGAAAATGACTGCCTTCACTGCGGGCGTCGTCGTGTTCTCAATGAACTCCGCCGCCTACATCAGCGAGAGTATGCGCGGGGGTATCCGTGCCATCGACCGGGGACAGTACGAGGCGGCCATGGCTCTTGGGGTGCGCTACCCTGCCATGATGAAGGACATCATTCTGCCCCAGGCTGTCAAGAGCGTATTGCCCAGCCTGGTCAACGAGTTCATTGGCCTGCTGAAGAACACCACGCTCATCGCGTCTATCGGTCTGGTGGATATTCTGCGTGTGGGGCAGCTCATCCAGGCGGCAACCTACCGTGCCTTCGAACCGTTCTTTGTGATCTCGGTGTTCTACTACGTGCTGGTCATGGTGCTGTCCTGGTTCGGAAAGGCCCTGGAGAAGCGGGTGAACAAAAGTGATCGACATTAGGAACCTGTACAAGAACTTTGGAGTGCTGCCGGTGCTCAGGGGCGTCAGCCTGACGGTGAATGACGGGGAGATTGTGAGCATCATCGGCCCGTCAGGAAGCGGGAAATCCACGCTGCTGCGCTCCATCAATCTGCTGGAGCCTCCAACCTATGGTGAGATATGGGTGGACGGAAAGATTATCACCCCGCCGGACCCGTACCTTCACTTTGAAGTCATCCGCGCTTCCAGGACTTACCGGCATATGCAACGCGAAGGCTGGGACGACGACGCGGCGCTGATCCGGGAAATAAAGGCCAGGGATCTGCTAAAAAACCATGAAGGCCAAAAGTACCACACACTGCTGAAGGAGATCACGCAGCACAGTTTCGTTGACGCCAACGTTGTCCGGGAAAAGATTGGGATGGTCTTCCAGCACTTCAACCTTTTCCCGCACATGACGGTGCTCCAGAACATGATCTACGCCCCCACCCACGTCAAAAAAATCCCCATGGATCAGGCTGTGGAAAAGGCCCGCGCCCTTCTGGACAACGTGGGGATGCTGGATAAAATTGACGTCTACCCCGGCACGCTCTCCGGCGGCCAGAAGCAGCGCGTGGCCATTGCCCGCACCCTGTGCATGGACCCGGAGGCCGTTTTGTTTGACGAACCCACTTCCGCTCTGGATCCGGAAATGGTCAAGGAGGTTCTGGATGTCATCAAACGCCTGGCGACCACGGGCATCACGATGATCCTCGTGACGCACGAGATGGGTTTTGCAAGGGAAGTGTCGGACCGCATCTGCTTTCTGGACGAGGGAACCGTTCTGGAGGACGCGCCGCCGGACATCTTCTTCTCAACGCCAAAGTCCGAGCGGGCACGGACGTTCCTTGAAAAGGTGCTTTAGGAGGCGGCCATGAATATCCGAAATATGCTCCCGGAGGACTATGACGCGGTGTACGCGCTGTGGCGTTCCTGCCCGGAGATGGAGCTGAACAACCTGGACGATTCCCGCGAGGGAGTGCTGCGTTTCCTGGAGCGCAACCCTGAGACGTCCTTTGTTGCCGAGGAGGACGGGCAGGTTGTCGGCATCCTGCTGGCCGGTTCAGACGGACGACGGGGTTACATATACCATGCGGGCGTGCTGGCGGAGTTCCGCGGGCGGGGCATCGGCACAGCCCTGATTGAAACGGCACTTGAAAAACTCCGCGCCATGCACATCACCAAGGTTGGGCTGCTGGTGTTCCGGGACAACAGCACAGGCCTCCGGTTCTGGGAGGCAAAGGGATTTCAGGCCCGTGAGGACCTGGCCTACCGGAGCTGCACCCTGAGGGAGATAACGCGTCTCCAGTAGAAAAGAAGCGCCGGTTTTCAGCAGACAGCCCCGGCTTTTTATGCCGGGGCTGTGTTTACCTTTTCAGAAGAAGCCTGAAGGGAATTACAAGCCACAGACAACGTCCGTTACGGCCCCCAGCCATTCGCCCGCATCAAAGTCCTCAATCTTCCCCTGGTCACACAGCGCTGCAAGCCGCGGATCAATGGGAATACGCGCAGTCGTGCTGATGCCGAAGGACGCGGCCGTCTCCTGCAGACGGCTTTTGCCGAAAATCTCATGCTGTGCCCCGCAGTCCGGGCACTGGTAGTAGGCCATGTTCTCCACCAGACCAAGGACAGGGATATGCATCAGCTCCGCCATACGCACCGCCTTCGCCACAATCATGCCGGCAAGCTCCTGGGGTGTGGTGACAACCACAATGCCCTTCACAGGCAGGGTCTGAAAGACCGTCAGCGGCACGTCGCCCGTTCCGGGCGGCATATCGACAAACATACAGTCCACCTCGCCCCAGTCGACCTCTTCCCAGAACTGCTTGACAACACCGGCAATCAAAGGTCCCCGCCAGACGACCGGGTCCTGCTCGTCCGGCAGGCAGAGGTTCATTGAGATCGCCCGAATCCCTCCCTGCGTACAGGCCGGCTGGATAAATTTCCCATTGGAAAGGACCATGTTATGGAGCCCAAACAGCCTAGGGATGGAGGGCCCCGTGATGTCCGCGTCCAACACTGCCGTTTTGAGTCCCTTTTTCGAAAGAGCGGAGGCCAGCAGCGCGGTCACAAGGGACTTCCCAACGCCGCCCTTTCCGCTGACGACGCCCACCACTTTCCGAACCTTGCTGTTCGCCCCCTGGAAATCGGGACAGGCCTTACGCTCACTGCAGTCTGCGCTGCAGTCCGCACATTTCTGATCACATTGCTCGCTCATATCTCAAAGCCCCCTCTGTCTGGATTATGACGGGGTATTTAGATTCTGTCAATGAAAGAAGCCGGGAACCCGTCCAAAATTGACGGCCTTGCCTGTCAATTTTCGGAAAACGCAGCAAATTCATCCGGATTGCATGCTATAGCTTCAGAATGAATGAAGTCTTTTACATTACAAGTCACGATATACTGAACGCCCGCATTCAAGGCGCATTCCTCCTGAAGGCAATCCTCGAAATCCTCAAAAGCCTCATTGTCGATCGCCTCAGGTCCATGCTCATGCGCTGCTCCGGCAACATTCAGGATTTAGCAGACGTTTCTCAGCCAAAACCGCCTTTCCCTCAAGGGCCTCTTTCTCAGAGAATACCAGATAATTGAAAGCGAATGAAACGCCACATATCCCCTGAACCGCTCTCCGGCGCATAACTCCGTAACCTTTTTGGAACCGTCGCGGAAAGGGTCATCGCGCTCAGTGATATAGTTCAGGATGACATTCGCGTCAATCAAAGCGTCTGTGTTTCTCACTGAACGCATCCTCCCTCACGGTTTTATAATCGTAATCCCCTGGGAAAGGAGAGCGTCTCTTCATGGCCTCCATGGCCTCATAAGCCTGCATCTTCTTTGACGGTCCCTGACCGGACCGAATCTCATGGTTTGTCATGGCTCTGTAATCCGCCATAGAAAGCATAACGATTTCAGGTTTTCCAACCCGCTTAATGACCAACAACCCTGCCGCCGTCTTCAACGATGGCGCAGCAATCCCTGAAATTCTCCTGAACCGTGGTATCAGACACGGTATCGACAACAGGCACCGTTCAAGCCTCCCCTACCCTACATTCCAACAAACACAGGGACGCAGCCGGTGAAATCCTCAAAGGGGATATCCGTGATTTTCGAAGTGGGCCTGAGCTTAAACTCCCAGGATGTGACGTTTTTCTTCTGCTCTCTCCCGGTCCGGAAGGAGAATCCGGTGGCTCCCGAAACCCCCGGCGTGCCCTCCGTCTCCGGATCAACAGTGGAGATATCGCTGCTGATGCCGAGGCAGACCGTAAGGAACTGAGCAGTATCGGAATCGACCCCGGATTCATTCCATAATAAACAGTAGATTGATGACAGCTCCAGAGGGAACCTGCCGCCCATCCCGGCATGGCAAAGACAATCAACGCCGCCCACAAACACACGAACACACGCTTTCTCATTACACCCACCTTCTGAGAATTTGCAAGAGTTTGCGGGCCGCAAGCTCCTTGTCTGTCTATCCCCCGGAGGTCCCAGCCCCAGAGGGAAGAAGTTTTTAGGCAAAGTTTAACTCAGGCACGTAACCGCCTCCCCTTGTTCTGCACTATGGCAGACAACAAACAAAGAAGACATGAGGATTTCCTCCGTCACATGCTTATAGGATTAAACTATTTCTGTTATAGTTACAGCACAGCCCCGTGTTTTTGTGTTTGCCTGCCGGAAAGAAGAATCGAGTTTGAGGAGAGCCTGGCGGAGGCCAAGAGAAACAAAACACGGTATGCTGCGAAGCTATGACTCCAGCATCCCCCGGACGCTGTTTGCCATGAAACGGCGCTCGCGCTCCAGAAGGTCCCGGGGGAGAGCTCCGCTTTTCCGGAGCAGAGGATCCTGCGTCAGCAGGCAGTCCACAATTTCCTCCGGGGAACGGTCCCGCATCGGGGCTATAAGCCTGAACCACTGTTCCAGCTGCTCCCGCGCCTGCTCAACACGTTCCCTGGGGTTTTCCGAAGCCCCCCAATGCGCGTAACACAGCAATTCATCCCCGCGCAGCACGGAGGCCAGCAGCTGCAGTGAATGCCGCGCAGCGTCCGCGTCAAACCGGGGCGGCGTGGTGGGACGGAGCCACAGATCCGCCCCGGTTTCCGGCCTGCGGGTGTGATCGGCCGAATCCCCCTCCCCTTCCAGAGGCAAAGTCATCCCCGCAGCCTCGCCCACGAAAAAGAGCGTCCGCCCCCCGGAGGGGACCCGGAGACTGATGTGGTGCGGGGCATGACCAGGAGTTGGGAAAACCTCAATCACCCCTGCGGGGTCCTGTTCCAGCAGGGGGACCGTGGAGGGAAGCGGCGCGGGCTCGCCGTACATCAGGGCAATGTCCCCCAGCGTCCGGACAGAAGCGTCCCACAGCTTGCGTGGCTCCAGAAGGTGACGGAACGCGCGGGGATGGGCCAGCACCTGAACTCCGGGGTAACGGGCACAGAACTCAGCCAGTCCGCCCGCGTGGTCCAGGTGAATGTGAGTCAGCAGCACAAGGTCAACGTTCTCCGTCAGATTTTCCAGTTCCCGCAGCAGGAGAGGGATTGTTCCGGCCGGGCCGGGGTCCGTCACAACACGCCGCCCCGCCGCATCCTGAAAGAACCAGGACGAGATAAAGCGCCGGAAGCCCGGAGAAGGCTGGGGAAGGTCGATCAGAAAAAGACCGCCGCCAAAATCAAACGTCAGACTTTCCTGCTTCGTCATTCTTCGATCACCACAGGCATGTTGCGGTAGGCATAGCGTTTCAGGTCCCGTATCTCCTCGTTGCTCAGGCGAATGCATCCCTCTGTCGCCATGGTGCCCCGTGAGTCCGGGTCGTGCGTGCCGTGGATGCCGATGCCCTTCCACCCCTTCGCGTCCAGCCGGATAAACCAGGGACCGTAAGCCCCCGCGATTTTCCCCTTTCCGTCCCCAAAGTCGTGCTTCCACTTCGAGGCGTTCTCAATGGAGACAACCCGAAAATTTCCCACAGGCGTGCGGTGGTCGCCAATCGCACGCTTGTCTCCGGGGTTTCTGCCCACAGCCACACTGTAGGTCTTCACTAACTCCTTTCCACGGTAGAGGGAGAGTTTGTAGTCCCCCTTATCAATGCGTATCCAGTAGTCCCTGCTTCGGAGGAGCGCGGGAACTTTTTTCCCCGGCTCCGGCCTGATCACCGCTGGGGTGAGCTGTCCTTTGTCTGTTTTTTTGCCGGGTCCCGGCGCAGGAGTATCCTTTTTCGGCTTCCGTTCTATCTCCAGCGTGGCGCCTTTGCCGCCCTCCCCCACAGTTTTAACCTCCGGGACGGAAGCCACGGAGCGCTCGCCTTTCTCTTTCAGCGCGGCGCGCACATCGTCAGGCACGACGGTCAGGCTGCCGGGCTTACCTGAATCTGCAGGCTCTACAGCGTCTGTAACCGGAGCGGGCTTCAGGATTTTCGGGTCCTTTTCCGCTGTCCGCAGCGCTTCCTGTGAGGCAGACATGGGATCGTTGAAACTGAACATCCCCTGAAAATACCCGATGCCGAAGATGGCAATGAGAATCACCACTCCGCTTCCGATAAACGCACGCAGCATTGGGTGCATCCGCTTCTTCTGCACCCAGTGCCCCTGCCGGGTCTCGTCAACCCAGATCATCTGCGGGGTTAAAATCTCCTTCAGGAAATCACGAATTGCTTTCATTTATCTTATCACCTCTTGAATCGATGCGGCGGGACAGCTCCCGCTCCACGTCAGACAACAGGGAGCGTTCACCAAAAAGCAGGAGCGTGTCGCCCGGCTTCAGGCTCGTCCACCCCTTGGGGATCAGGAAACGGGAATCGCGGTTTATGAGGAGGATGCTCACTCCTTCCGGAAACTTCAGCTCCCCCACATTGTGCCCGACGATGGCTGCGTCGGGGAGAATTTCTACCTCGCGGGTCTCGTCGCTGCCGGAGCCCGGTGTCCGGTCAAAGGACAGGGGATATATCCGCTCGGCACGGACCGGGGCGTCCAGATTCAGCCGCCGGGCAAACCATGCCAGGGTCTTGCCCTGAATCATGACGGACGTGAGGACAATGAAGAAGATGAGGTAGAAGAAATAGTTCGCATCCGGATGATTCTCCGTCAGGGCATAGGTTGCCAGGATGATGGGCACAGCCCCCCGCAGGCCGGTCCAGCTCAGGAAGAGTTTTTCGCGGAAACTGATCCGGCTCAGCGAAGTACAGATAAATACGGCGACGGGCCGGGCGATGAACATCAGGAAGGCTGAAATGAGCAGCCCCACGCCGATGACCCGGAAGTTCGCCAGTTCGCTGGGAGTGACCAGAAGCCCCAGCACCAGGAACATCACAATCTGCATGAGCCAGGCAAAGCCTTCGTGGAAGCGCTGGAGGCTGTGTTTGAAAAGAAAATCACTGCCGGACATCACAATGCCGCAGATGTAGACAGCCAGATACCCGTTTCCGTAGGCCGTTTCGCTCAGACCGAAGGTCACCAGAACAATGCTGATTCCCCACACGGGGTACAGCGCCTCATTCTCCACATGAAGACGCTGGATGAGCCAGCAGGCAACATGCCCCATCACCAGACCGATCAGCGCTCCGGCGCCCATCTGGACCACGAAGGTCACGACCATCTGCATCAGGGGGACATCAGGGCTCCGCATCCATTTCAGCGCAGCGAGCGTCAGGAACACCGCCATGGGATCATTGCTGCCGGACTCGAACTCCAGCAGCGGCTGCAGCGAGCCCTTAAGCCCCATCTTCTGCGTCCTCAGAATGGAGAATACCGCCGCCGCGTCCGTCGATGAGATAATGGCCCCCAGCAGAACGGCGTCCTTGAAGTCAAAGGCCGGGAGCAGAGCAATGGGCAGCGCCATCAGAGCGGCCGTCAGAAGGACTCCCAGCGTCGAGAGCACCACACCCTGCAATGCAATAGGCCGGATGCTGCTCCATTCTGTCTGGAAGCCCCCGGAGAACAGGATGAAAGCCAGAGCCACGGTGCCGATGATATTCGTGTTCTCAGCATCGTCAAAGACCAGTCCGCCCGGTCCGTCCACCCCTGCCAGCATCCCGATCGCCAGGAACAGGATGAGCGCCGGAACCTTAAACCGCACGGAGAACATCCCGGCCACAAGGCTCAGGAAGAAAAGTATCCCCGCCACAAGGAAGGGATCTGCATGCACTAACATTGTTTACCTAACATCCTCCCACGCACGCCTGAGCGTCACTCAATTTTGCCCTTAACATTAAATCTTTACCCCCAAAAAGGCAAGCGCAAATACACACAGCACGGGGGAGGAAATTTTTCACTCTCTCCGTTCAGCGGATTCAGACAGGGGCCGTCCATGCCCTGCGGATTCAGGCGATTGAATCCGGCTCTCCCGCGGTCTGCCTCCATTCTCTCTCCCCGTCTCTTGACAAGCCCCGTCCACGCCTGTAAAATTTTTATGAGTGCCGGGATGGCGGAATGGTAGACGCAGTGGACTCAAAATCCACCGGGGGCGACTTCGTGGGAGTTCGAGTCTCCCTCCCGGCACCATCATTGGACAGTCTCAGTTCAACTGCCTTTCTTGCAATATTACTCCTCACTTTACTAATCCTCACTTTTCCCAACGATTTGAAGATTTGAAGAGATACTGCTCCCTCCGCCTGAGACAAAAAAGGAATTATCCGGATGGGGCAGAATAAGGAAAATGAGTCTGAGAAAGATTAAAAACTCAGAGCTTCAGGCACGGGGACCCGTGCTCTCCCCTGCGAATGAAAAACCCCGCCTTTCCCGAAGCCGAAGCAGTTCTGCCTTTCGGCGCTGACGAGAAAAGACGGGAATCTTCCGTTATGAAATGGACACAGTCCGATATGTCCCTACCCGGAGCGGCCTCACTCCGTGCCGGCCTTAAACCCGGCTGATAAACGAGGCCAGCATGGCAACCCGGGGAACAAGATGCTCAAGGAAGAGCTGCTCCTTCGGGTTGTGGATGAAATCGCCAACCATACCGACACCGTCAATGGTGGGAATCCCCGCGTCAGAGATGTCGTTGCCGTCGGAGCACCCCCCCACCATGGGCGCGGCCTCAACCTTCATGTCCAGATCGGCGGCGCACTCCTGGAACAGCTTCAGCATGGCCATGTTCCGCTCGTTCTCGGCAAGCGGCGGATGTCCAACCAATATCTCAAACTCCACCCGCGCTTCCGGCAGCACAGGCCCGCGCTGCGCAAAGATATTCTTCGTGCGCTCAATTTCCTCGGGCACGCACATACGCCAGTCGACAACCGCTTCAGCGTAGTCGCTCACCACGTTGGCAACCTTGCCGCCGGATATGATATTGGGCGAGAAGGTGCTGCCCTTGCCGTCATAGTCCGACAAGTCCTTGACAAAGATAATCTGGTGCGCCAGCTCGATGTTGGCGTCCACTCCCCCCCGCGGGTTGTTGCCGGAATGAGCAGCCCTGCCGAAACACCTGATTTTAATCGTTCCGCCGCCCTTGCGGCTTGGCTTGATTTTGCCGTCGGGGCATGTGGCCGGTTCCGGAACAATGCAAGCGCACGCGCCCTTTGCCTTTTCAAGCAGAAGGTCATGAGAACATTTCGAGCCCGTCTCCTCATCGGAGTTGTTGACGAAGAGGACTTTCTTGTCCATAGCGATGCCCAGGTCCTTTATGGCCTTCACCGCCCATATCGACGCAACATCCCCGCCCTTCATGTCGATGACCCCCGGGCCGTACAGTATTTCGCCTTCGCGGCGAACGGACACGGAACCGATGGGATGCACCGTGTCAAAGTGCCCCACAATCAGCAGTGTGCGGCTGCCGGAGCCGTATTCCGTCACAAGGTTGTCGCCGGCTTCCGTCTGGGGGATTACCTCAGAGACCAGGCCGAGGCGCTCACGGTAGAGCGAGGCGAGGACTTTGCCGCACGCGTCAACGGCAGCCTTGTCCGACGTGGGAGACTCTGCCGAGGCAAGCCGGATGATGTCCGCGATGATGTCCTCCCTGTGCGCCGAAAGGTAATCAAAAATCTTCTGTTCCTGATTCTTCATGGACTGTCTCCTTAAATTAACCCACCCAGCCGGTGGACGCCAGAACCGCAATGAAGCATCCGCCCACAAGCGCTATCGTTCCCATCAGCGGCAGCGAGAACTTTATCCAGTCAGAATAGTCGACTCCGGCAAGGCCAAGGGAGCCGCACAGCGGGCCGGATACGGGCGTAAGGCTGTTGGTGAGGCTGTCGCCAATCATGAACGTCACAACAAGGGCGTCACGGGTCATGCCTATCACGTCGCTGATGGGGCACAGCAGCGGCAGAAGGATAGCGGCTTTGGACGTGCAGCTCGGGATGAGCATATTGAACATCAGCACAAAGATGAAGATACCGATAGCCGCGCCGCCGACCCCCAGACCGCTCAGCATGGTCGAGGCCATATACGCTATCGTGTTGACCATTTTGCTCTCGGTGAGGATAGTGCCGATGACCTTGGCAAGCCCCAGCACCATGCAGATGCCGCCCATGCTCTGAGCCCCGGAGAAGAACGCCTTGCCGATATCGTTCGGGTTCATCCTGTAGATAATGCCGGTCAGAATGACGTCCAACACCATGATGGCCAGCAGGTAATCGTTGTTCCACTTCCAGAGTTTTGACCCAATGGCGAAGATGATGTAGCACACGAAGAGCGTAAGAGTGTTGAAGAAGGCGCGGACGGGCAGCTTCGTCACGGTTTTCACGCTCTCCCCTTCTTTCGTCTCGGAGAGAACGCCGGTGATGCTGCGGGAGGGATCGCGGCTGATTTTCAGCGCGTAGCGGGTGCAGTACAGGGCCGCAATACTCGTGAAGAGGATCCATATCAGGATACGCAGTCCCATGCCGGAGAGCGGGACAACGTCGCACATCGACTGCACAATAATAAGAAGGTTATTGGTGAACGAGGCCCCCTGCCCAATCTGATAGCCGAGGTAGAACATGGCCATGGCGCAGATCGCGTCAAGTCTCAGCCGTCTGGAGATAAGCATTCCCACCGTGACGAACGCTATCATGGAGTCGTTTCCGGCGAAAGCGCCCAGCGCTGACATCAGCACCACGATGCTGGGAACAAGGACCTTCACGCTCTTGTCTTCAAGTTTGAAGATGCCGTAGTTCAGCAGGTCCTCGAAGCAGCCCGTGGAGATAACGACGGCCACGGATCCTCCGCAGACAAGCAGCAGAGCAATGATGCTGCCCGACGCCATGATGCCCTTGTTGATGGCCAGCAGAGCTCTCCACAGCGATACGGGATTGACCCCTGTGTAGGCGAAGGTCCCCGCAATGGCGCGCTTGTTCTCGTCGAGCTGAAACTCGCCGCCCGGCACAAAGTAGCTCAGGATGCTGAAAATGACTATCAGCCCCGAGATCAGCACGAGAATCTGAGGAACCACAAACTTCTTACGTTTTCCCAAGTCCTGAGGCATAACAAACCCCTCCCTATAAAGAATAGTATGGAACACTATATCATATACAGGGGAAATCTGGGGGGTCAGAGATTGCTCAATCTGTCCAGTCTCCTGTTCCGGAACCAGAGGCATGTGTCGCAGGCCACCATGAGGAAGTTGACGGTGTACGGAATGATCAGAAAGTTCATCAGCCCCTTCTCGATGGTGACCCTGATGATGCCCGCAACGTAGCCCGTCAGGATAACCAGCAGAAAGCCTATGCTCTTGCCCTTCGCTGTCCGCGCACGCCAGGACTTGGCGATGGAAAGCGGCCATGCAGCTCCGAAACATAGCAACATCACTGTCTCCAGCAGATTGCTCCAATTCATACTGAACACCCCCAGATATCAATTTCAGGCAGGAGTATGCCGTCTGATACGCCTTTGCCCCATTATCAGTTTTCAGTCCTCAGGACCTCTGTCAGCAGCACTCCACAGCCTGTTGCCTGTCCCTTCAGGCCGCCGGGGAATCTCCTGAGCGTCAGGGACCAGGCACGGCCTTCTCTCCCGGCCAGGAACTGCACAGGCAGACGCACCTGCTCAGCTTCTCAAAGCCCCGTATTCCAACAGGCAGCGCCATCAGAGTATCACCCGTTTTACATCTGCCCGATCCATTTTTTTATTTTATCAGATGTCCGGATACAAGGTCTGTATAAATCAGTTTTTTCATTCATTCCAGCCGCGGAGCAGGTTGTCAATCCATGCGGCCTGTGATATTATCTCGAAAATCCGAAAGGAGAGATGGAAAATATGTCAAAGAAACAAAGTACCGGAATATTGCTCATCTCTGTTATATCTCTGTGCCTGTCCGCCTTCAGTTTGTTTACCGTGCTGAGGCTGCCGGCGGAAGAAACGCGGGATATTCAGTATGTCATGTATCTTGGAACAAACGACAAGGACACCAATCAGCCTGTGTTCTCTCCTGATAATGCAAAAAGCCACGCTGACAGCATCCTGACAAAGTATTTTACAGGGTTCACAGTTCAGGAAGCCATAGGAGGTTGGACTGGAGACAATGGGGTCGTTGCCCATGAGTACACCCTTGTAATCTACCTGAGCGACACGTCTATTGAAAAAGTTCATGCGGCGGCGGACGCCTTGATTCAGGAATTCCACCAGAGCTCGGTCCTGATTCAGGCCAATGCAACCAAAACTGAGTTCTACTCCGGCAAAACAGAATCGAAATAAGAAAAACGGTTCCACAGGCCCCTGCTCAGCCTGACGGAAAATTCGTGGGCACTGGGGCGGAGGGTTTCAAAGAGGTTCGTGCCATTGCTTATTTTGCTGAGGTGAACCGCCGGGAAAAGACCGAGCGTCTTTGGGTATAACAAGCGCCCCCTGAGGGGCGCTTGTGTTATCTTCTGCCGGATTTCGTATCAAAGCAGCGATGAAATGCACTTTGCCACCAGCCCCATGTTGGCCGTTGGCTCAAAGCGTTCAACGACATTTCCCTGACGGTCTATGACAAATTTTGTGAAATTCCACTTGATTTCGGCGTTGTGTTCGTAGTCGGGATCAATCTTTGGAAGGATCTCCCTCAGTTTGTCCGCCAGATCCCCTTCGCCAAATCCCTGAAAGCCCTTTTGGGACTTCAGGAACTGATAGAGCGGAAGGGCGTTTTCCCCGTTGACCTCCGCCTTTTTCATCTGAGGGTACTGCGTGTTGTACTCCTTTGTCCGGAACGTATGGATTTCCTCATCCGTTCCGGGCGCCTGAGCCCCAAACTGATTGCAGGGGATGTCCAGAACTTCAAAACCCTTATCGCGGCACTTCCCGTAAATTTTCTCAATAGCCCCGTATTGAGCGGTGAAGCCTCACTCCGGGGCCGTGTTGACGACAAGCACCACTTTGCCGCGCAACGTGTCAAGGGAGACGTCGCTGCCCTGCCAGTCTCTGAGCGTGTAATCGTAGAAACTCATCATTCATCCTCCTTTTTTATTGTTCCCTGGGGGGCATACTTCTTCAACAGCTCCCCAAGAATGACACCGTGTTTTTTCTCCTGAGCGGCAAACTCCTCAATTTCATCCGCCGCCTCGCCGCAGCCCATGGCCCTCACCTTTGCGGCGATTTCCAGAACCTGCCCCTCGCCCTTTTCCTCCGCTTTCTGCATGGAGAGGACCAGACTCCAGATATCCCGGGGATACTGGCCGTTCAGCACCGCATAAAACCCGGCGTGAACCGCCTCCTGATTGGCGATGTCGATGAAGACGTCAGCGGCATCGTTCAATCCCTGCTCCCGCGCCAGCTTTGCCAGTGCATAATACAGCATTGTCCCGCTGGCCTCAGTCTGTGCCGCTCCGCTCACCAGCTTTTCCAGTTCTGTGCCTTTGGTCGCACCATAAATGGACATTCGCTCACTTCCTTTATACAGAATGAATATCAATAAAGATTTTATGCGAAAAACAGGGACAATACAAGGGATAATGGCTGATTCTGTGTGTATGCGCCGCACCGTCAGGTTCCTCTCCGCGCTGTCCGCCGGAGGAGAAAGGACGCCCCCCTGGGGGCACTGATTGCCAGTCTGTCCTTCCAAACTGCTAGAGCATGAGCAACAGATTGAATCCATCATCAAGGACATGACACTCGAGGAAAAGATTGCCATGCTCCACGGTAAAAATATGTTCTCATCGTC
>JAILIX010000003.1 GCA_024695065.1 Fretibacterium sp.
CAGACGGCCTTGCAGCCAAACTCCTTCGCCTTTTCCAGGGAATAGTCCAGCAGAATTTTGCCGTACCCTTTTCTCTTGAACTCCGGCGCGATGCAGATGGGCCCCATCGCCATGACGGGAAGTTTTCCGCCGCCGTCAATCAAGATCTCTCCGCGGACAAAGACGTTCTGCCCGATAATCTTCCCGTCCTTCTCCATGACGAAATCCAGTTCCGGCACAAAATCGGGGTCGTTCCGCAGTTTTTTGAGCACAAAGTGCTCCGTGCAGCCCGGCCTGTAAACGTTCCAGAAGCTCTCCCTCACAAGGGCCTCCACCTCGCGATACTCGTCTTTTCTCTCATTGCGAATCACGATATTGTTCTTCATCGCCCTTTATCTCCTTTATTTTTTCACCAATTCTTTAAAGATTGCATCCCGGTCAAAGCGGCCCTCCGGCAGGCCAGGGATTTCCTTATACGCCTTGCAGACGGACAGGCTGACCTCAGTGAAGATCGCGCTTATCTCCTCGTCCGTATATGCACAGTCGTCAGCGACAATCATCGCGGAAAAGCTGAACGCTATCAGCCACAGGTCGCGGTAATATTTGTCGGCCGTCTCCCCGTCCATGTTGTATATCCGCATGATCGACTCTCTCACCAGATCCTGCGAAAATTTAAGCGCTCTCCGCGCGCCCCCCGCCGCACCGCTGGATTTTGTCAAAAACAGCAGCCTGTACAGTTCCGGCTCGGTTCTGGCAAAGCGGATATGCTGGTGCCCCACCCCCAAAAAAGGAATCGTTTCCTCCAGCCCCTGGTTGATGAAGCACCGATAGCATTCTCTTGCCATTTCCACGACCTTCTCCCTGAGCTGCTCCATCGTCGCGAAGCAGGTGAAGATGGGACGGGTGGACGTACCCAGCTTTTCAGCAACCGCCCGTGCCGTCATCGCGTCAACCCCCTTCTCCCTGACCACATTCATCGCGGCCTCCACAATAGCCTGTTCACTGAACTTCACTTTGGGCGGCATCCTGCTCAGCATCCTTTCAAAACATATGTTACACAACATATGTTATGCAACGCGCGTTATTATAAGATCACTCCGGCGATCTGTCAATCATACTCAAAACCCGCCGTTTAACTGCGGCGGTTAATCATGTAGAATAACGAAGAAGGGCAAAAAGGCTGAGACAGCCTGGCATTGAACAGTGAATACGGGGCAGCAGTTATAGCTGCAATTTAGCGTCCGGGAAGGGATGGCTTTTGATGAGTGTACAGAACGCTGAAATCACACAGGGGCTTCATGAGTTATTGAAAAAAACGGGTAAAGATTTTCTGTCGTTGTCCGGTATAAAGGCAAAGATGGCGGCCGGGCTGAAGAAAAAACTGGGGATCAGGAGCAGTCATTCAGCGTCAAGCATCAAACAGCTTCTGGAGCCCCATCTTGGCGGGGAACTGGAGATGTTGAAGGGCAGCCGTACCACATACCTTGCCATAAAGCGCGAACCTGTGGAATGGATTTTGAACTGTCTCCCGCCTCATGCGTGCAAAGGGCCGGGGGCTCTGGGTAAACTGCTTCCCATCTTCTCAAAGGCAAAGCTCGTCAGTTTGCTGAACGACCTTCTAAAAGAGGGGCGGGTTGTGGCCTCCCTGAACGAGAAGTACGAGGTGCGTCTGTCCCTGCCGGAGGCGGGGGCGGCTTCCCGGCCGAAAACAGGAGAATTTCCAGTGAGCTCCGGACAGTCTAAGCCCCCTGTTGTTGAGTCTCAGGATAAAGGGAATCGACGGGAGGCATTTCACACTGCCTTCAAAGATTTGGATCAGGGCAGAATATTTGTGCGTATCTGTGATCTGCGGCACCATTTGGGCTGGAAGCGAGAGGAGTTTGACTCACTTCTGCGCCAGCTGCGCGATGAGGAGATTATACAGCTTCACAGCGGAGATGTGACGACGATGACTCCCCAGGAGGTTGAGGATGGCTTTGTTGACGAGAATGGTTTCCGCATGGGGACGGTGACGTGGCATGGAAGAGATTAAAACGGCAGACGCTCTGTGCGATAAGGAGCTTTTACAGCAGCTTCGGGAGAACAATCCCTTTGCTTCCTCTGCATCGCCTCTGCCGTGGAACAATGCCAATCCTGATCTGGGATCTCTGAACCGTGAGGCGACCGAGGCGATTGAGCAGCTTATTCGTGAAAAGCGCCGCGAACCTTCCATGCCGCTGGCAGGCCTTATCCTGGGGGAGGCGGGATCCGGGAAAACTCATATGTTAATGCGAATCCTGCGGCGAATGAGGGAGAATGGGCAGATTGCCGTCTTTGTCACAGTGAGAACGTTCCGTGACCCTGACAGCGTGATGGGACATCTTCTGACGGAGACCCTCATCAGCCTCTCACGGGAACACCATACCGGCTGCTCTCAGCTCGATATGCTGATGGAGGAGCTGGATTCTGCCTGTCAGGAACGGTGTCGTGAGGAAGGATTCGAGATTCAACAGGGGCTGAACCGGCTCAGGGTCCTCCGCACTCAGATGCCCGGGATCGATAAAGGCTTCCTGAAATGTCTTCTGCTCTATGCGGAAGCCTCATCCGCGGATATGAAAATGGAGTTATTGGATTGGCTGCGAAGTGGCCTGGACGATGAGGACTCTCTGCGGCTGGGCCTTCCGTCCAGGGATTTGGACTCCATGACTGAGGCGAAACGGGAGGCAGACGCAGAGAGGATACTTCTTTCCATAGGACAGGTTCTCGCCTGCGCAAAAGTTCCCATGATAATCTGCTTCGACCAGCTTGACAGCATGGATTCCAGGGAACTAATCATAGCCTGGGGGCATATGCTCGACCTTTTGATCAACAATCTGAAAGGCGCCCTTCCTCTGGCCTTTCTTCGCGCGGATACATGGAACAACCGATTTACTCATTATTTGGATGACTCGATAGTCCACAGGATGACTGGGCGTCCCCCCATTGTGATAGGGAACTGTTCGCTGGAGCAGGCAAAACAGTTGATCAGGCACAGGATCCGTGCCATCTTCAGCAACAAGGCGGACAGGATAAACAGTTGGATTCTATCCCGTCTTGAGGGAAAACTGCACGCGGGATACTCCCCACGCAGTGTGATCAACCTGACGAACCAGGTCATCGCTGAAGCGACTCCCCATTCCGTCTCAGAGCCTGTTTTAATTAAAAACAGAACAATGGAGGCGGCTTATCGCGAGGAGTGCGATAAAATCCGCATGGTGTCAGGAGATTGGCCTCCCAACGCGGAGAACCTTCTCCTCGCTCTTGGAACATGGCTGGACTCTCAGGAGGATTTTGATGTCAAACCCTGTAAAGACAAATATATCCAATTGATGGGGACTAAAGGGAAAAACGCGTGCGCCTTTATTGTCATTGCCTCGAAGAGTCACCTCTCTGCAGGAGCAGCGCTGCAGCACGGCATCAACTTCCTGAAGGAAAAACCTGGGGGAGTCTGTTATTATGTCACGGATGGCCGAACCCATAAGGGGCCAGGGAACTGGAAAGCCGTACATCAGCTTATAGAACAATTAACTGGACTTGGTGGCAGAATCATTGTTCTTGATGAGGAGGAACGTGCTCAGTGGTACGGCCTCGTCGCTCTCCTCAATAAGCTGGATAACGGCGATGTGACGCTTTCCCTGAGCTCAGGACAGCGCAACGCAACCCGCGATGACCTCAGACGCTATATGAAGGAATCTTTTTCAGTGGATTTCCTGAAGATGGAAAAGCCCCGGAGGGACAACGCTGAATCAAACGTTTCTCCATACCCTTCCAGGGAGGAAGGGGCACAATCCCCCGCGCCGGATGACGAGACTCTGCTGGAGGCTTTGACCTCCCTTCTGGACGCCTCCCCCATGAAACTTCTGCCAGCGGAGAAAATTCTTGAGATGCTGAAAGCAAGGAATTCAGAGATCTCTTACCCCCGCCTGCTGTCCTGTGTGAAACGTTTTCAAGACCGGTTTTACGTCTACCAGGCCGGGAAGGATACGCTGATTCAACGCGCAGGGCTATGAATATGAAAACGATGAGGAAGATGGAGAAAAAATACGCTGTAACAGTGAGTGATCTCGCCCTCTGTCAAAGGTGCCCAAGGCTTTTGGCTTACCACATCCATAAGGGGGAGGAGAGTGCATGGCGTATTGGCATTGAGGGCAGCGGACAGGCGTATGGCTCTTTCTTTCACAAACACATCGCACAGGCGTTCTTTGAGGCAGCCTCTGCCCCGGGAAATCCTTTAAGGTCAAAGATTGTTGAGGCGCTGCGGGGAGGACATGACGGTGCCGAATCCCTTTCCAGGAACCTTGAGTGGGTTGTGAGGGATTATTTCTTCGCCCCCTTCCTTAAAAAATACACCGTCAGATGCGGCAATGCGGAACGGATCATGGCCATGGCGGCAGGCACAAATCTCTGGGTCCGGGCAATGGCAGCCTTTCTGTCGGCAATCCCTTCGCTCTGCAACGATCCTGAAAAGAATTTGTCCCGCATTTTTTTTAAACCGGAGCAGAAGCTTCAGGCCACCTGTCAATCTCAGCGCGGGACGCTGCAGGTGGGAGGCTGTTATGATGCCCTGCTTTTCAATCCCGACCAGGCCGAAGCGACAATCTTCGAGTTCAAGAGCTACCGGCGCTCCGACCTCACAGGCCCGCTTTCCCAGGCCCTCATCTATGCCTGGCTGGTCAGAGAGGCCACCGGGATACTGCCGGCCATCCAGGTAATTTATCTTGAGGAAGGAGAGTCAGACACATTGTCTGCGGACAGCGTCCAGGGCCTGATGGCCAGCCTTCCCGCGCTGTTTGACACAGCCATGGATATCCTGTCACTTCGGACTCCCATTCCTGCCGCAGCAGATAAGGCTCTCTGTTCCTCTTGTCCTTTTGAGGCAGACTGTGATGGAGATTGGGGAACAATGGCTTCTGCTGAGGACGGGGATGTTCCGGAGGCTCAGGCGCGTATGAACCAGCTCCTTGGGGTGTTGGCTGACCTGGGCCTGTCAGTGACAGGCGAGGGATACAATGTGGGACCTGCTTTTATCCGCTTGAAAGTAAAACCTGATCCGAGAAAGACCACCGTCGCCAGGATTATGAACCGGGCTGATGACCTCCAGGTGCAGATGCAGCTGGGAATGCCTCCCTTAATTCAGGCAATGGAGGGATATGTCGGAGTGGATATCCCCCGCGCTGAGCGCAAACCTCTCACTCTGGATGAACTGATTCAGAGGGGTCAGCCCTCCCGCCCGGCTTCTTCTGCCGCCTTCCCCCTTGGGATGGCTGTAGATGGCAGCATCTATTGGGTGGACCTGACAGACCCCAACATGTCCAGTATTCTGGTTGGAGGAATGTCTGGAAGCGGAAAGAGTGTCCTGCTGCGCTCCATCATCATCGGGTTGTTGTTTTCCTCAGGGGAAAACGGCATACGTTTTCTCCTGATTGACCCCAAGCGGGTAACATTTTCCGACATGAGAGGGTTGAGCGCTCTTCAGGGCGGAGATGTGATTTACGGCGTGGATGAGGCAATGCAGTCGCTGAAAACAGAGGTTGAAGAAATGGAGCAGCGTTTTCAGGAGATGGCGGACCTGGGCGTTGATACGCTGGATGGTTTGAACGCACACGCGCAGACTGGGACTTTACGGGAACGCCATGTCGTGATTATTGACGAGTATGCGGACCTGATGATGGACAGGGTTGCAGCACGGGAGCTGGAACTTCTCATCCAGCGGATCGCCCAAAAAGGGCGGGCTGCCGGCCTTCATCTGATTCTGGCTACCCAGCGTCCCCAGGCTAAAGTGGTAACAGGCCTGATTAAGTCCAATCTTCAGCTTCATATTGCTCTTAAGGTGGCAAGCCGTACCAACAGCCAGATTATCCTCGATTATGGAGGAGCCCAGAATCTTCTGGGATATGGGGATATGCTTGTTGGAGGAGGTATGGGACTGATACGCCTTCAAGGGGCTCTGGCAGATACAGGAATGCTGGAACACAGAACATTTTAAATGGAGAGCGTCAGATACCCCACCTTAAGGAGGACTTGAAATGAATCATGCAGGCCTGAAAAAGAAGGCACTGCTCGCGGATTTTGGATTGCTGCTTTGCGCGCTTTTCTGGGGACTGGGCTTCGTCTCCATGAAGAGGCTCGTCTCGCTCTACACCCCCTGCTGGCTGCTTTTCCTGCGCTTTGGGCCGGGGGCCATTCTGCTTTTCCTTGTCTTTCCCCGGCGTATCCTCACAAACTGGAGGCGGAACCTGACCGCGGGAGTTATTATCGGAGGGATTCTGTTCGCCGCCATGGGCCTCCAGACCGCAGCCCTGAACTTCATCGGGGCCGGACGGCAGGCCTTTATCACCGCCACCTACGTCCTTCTGGTGCCCCTGCTTTTTTGGCTTTTCCGCCGGGTTTTCCCGGGGTGGACAACCCTGGGAGCCGCCGGCCTCTGTCTGCTGGGGATGGGACTCCTGGCGGACCCGTCCGGACCGCTGAACACAGGGGATGTTCTGACCTTTCTCTGCGCGGTGCTCTTTGCGGTTCAAATCATTGCCATCAGCCACTACACCAGGGTAACGGAAAAAGAGGGACAGCCGGGCTGCGATCCCATTGCCATCAGTTTCATCGAGTTCGTGACTCTCACCCTGCTGTGCCTGGCCGCCGGACTGCTGTTTGAAGGCCCGCTTCACCTGCAGTCTGAAGGTCTGCCGGATCTTGCTTTCACCATTGTGTTCTGCACCTTCGGCAGTTATGCGCTTCAGGTATGCTCTCAGCGATACTCGCCTCCCAGCCACGCGGCCATCATCATGAGCCTGGAGGCCGTGTTTGGACTGCTTTCCGGCATTCTCCTCCTTGGGGAAACGCTGACGCTCCGGGCGGCAGCCGGCTGCTTCCTTATCCTTGCCTCTGTCCTCATCGCAGAATTGGAGCCCTATCTGAAGAAAATACGTAATAATACTTAGTCCCATTCATCATATCAACAGCAATGCCATGTTATACTTATTTAAATATCATAAAAAAAAAGGAGGCTGAAAGGATGATCACAAAAGAGGACCTTGAAAAGGATTATATTGACGCGAGAGAAGCAAAGACAATCCTGAGACTCTCCGGAAGCCGGATGAGCCGCCTGTGCACGGGAGGACGTTTTCCGGGAGCGTTTAAGTTCGGCTCCATCTGGATTATTCCCCGTGAGGCTGTGAAAAATCACACAAAACTGAAACCAGGCGCCAAGAAAGGGAAAAGGCGGACCAAAACTGTATCTGAGGTCCCTGCGGCTCCCCCCAAAAGACGCGGCAGACCCCCTAAAGTCAGAACTGAGGCCACTGAGGGCACCCCCAGAAGGCGCGGCAGACCCCCTAAAACCCAACCGGAGACAGCGGCAGCGGCAATAAACCATGAAACCACCCTTTCCCCGAGGAAGCGCGGCCGTCCCAGGGGGAGCAAAAACAAAAAAGTGAAAGGCTGATATTAATGAGTTGTCTCGCTACATTCAAAACCACCAGTATGGCACTGATGTTTGAGAGAGCATGCCGGGGCGCGGGCATTTCCGCCCGGATCGCCCCGGTGCCCCGCAAACTCTCCTCAAGCTGCGGTCTGGCCTGTGAGTTCCCCTGCGAATCCCGCGAGAACGTGGAGAGCATCGCCAGGGACAACAAGATTGACGTGGGCTCGTATCACGACCTGGCAACCCTTTAGGCAAGCATTGTGAGGCGGTATTTCTCCAGCATCCGCACCGGGTTGTAAGATAACTTGGCATTGCGGAGGCCGGGTTCGCCCATGTCTTCCTCGCGATTGACCCAGGTGTAGGAAGTCCCCTGATTTTTCAGAAAGAGCTGGTTGATGGCCTGGTAGCTCCCGGAATATTCCCCAAGGGCCTTCTCAAAACGGATATCCAGCGTCTGCTCATCCAGCTCTTCTGCGATGGTGTAGGCTACAATTTCGTCCTCCACCCTGAGTATACCCCCCAGGAAAGGGAAATCATCCCAGTGCTCCAGAGCTGATTGAATGGCAAGATCTTCGTCGTAGAGCGAGACGACCTCCTCTGCGTTCATTGTACTGTCCCGCTGAGCCCGCCACTTTTCCTGAAACTCCATAACAGCGGGAAAGTCCTCCGGCAGCATGGGAAGGTAGTCCCATTCATAGCCTGAGACAAAAGCCCGCACGCGGTTTCTTTTATGGGCAAATTTGCTGCCCTTCAGGGAGACAAGGTCCTGAACCGAGTAAACATACTCCCATTGCTCACGCTCCTCCTCCAGGCTCAGCCGCGCTCTGAGTCCCTCCGGGAAGCAGTCCGCGGCCTCCCTGGGAACGTCGTGAATCACATCACCCGGGCCAAAGTGGCGGGACAGAACGGACTCCCAGTCCGCCGCGTTCCAGTCCCCAATGGGGCAGCAGATGCCGGGATGGGGTCCGCGCGAGCGAATCCAGCAGAGACCATCCTCAAAGGCCAGATCCAGCGGCACGCTTTCCAGCCAGCCCCAGAGCCCGAAGAAAGAGTATTCCGCATGATGCACAGGGCAGCGTTGAAAACAGGCTGTATAAGTTTCCTTGTCCTCCCAGGTTAAAGGCTTAAAAGGAAGCATGACATTCCTTCTTTCCAAATCCGGCTTCAGAAATACATGAAAAAGCGGCTCCACCGGGGGCCGCCTTTTGCGTACTTTGTCCGTACACGCAGATACGGGGGCAAACTTACTTCGCTGCCTTTTTCCTGGCGGGCTTAAGGGCGGCAACCTTCTCCTTGAGGTCCTTACCGGGGCGGAAGACGGGAACCTTCTTCGCGGGGATCTTCACGACCTTGGTGGGATCCTGAGGATTGCGTCCCTCACGCGCCGCGCGCTCCTTGACCTCAAAGACACCAAAGCCAACAAACGTGCACTTCTCACCCATGGAAAGGGCGGTCTCGATGGACGTAAAGACCTCTTCAACAACAGGGGTAACGTCCTTCTTCTTGATAAGCAGCTTCTCGGCAATGGAATCAATAAGTTCTGCCTTGGTCATAACTTGCACCTCCGAATGGAAGATTTTCTTGCATTTTATCAGCCTTTACAAAATATGCAAGGACTTTTTGAGCGTTCAGGGGGGTTTTTTCCCCTTCTCGCCCTGCTTTTTTGCAAAGAAAAACCTTAAGGCCTATACTTTATGAGTCTTAATACCCAAGCTCAGACAATTTTCCTCGTTCATGACTAAAAAAAAGAAACGGAAAAGTTAATCACATTATCCACAAAAATTATCCACAAGCTGTGCATAAACTCCTAAAAAGCGCTTCTCTCCTGACAGAGCGCAAAAAACATATCCACAGCCGTCTCAAGGATTGCATCGTTGAAGTCATACTCCGGGGTGTGCAGCGGAGGCCAGTTCTCTCCGCTGCCGATATAGAAAATAGCCCCGGGGACCTCCCGGGTATAGTAGCCAAAGTCCTCCGACGCGCGCCAGGGCGCCTCCATCTGCAGAAGCGGAAGCCCCAACCTCCGCGCCGCAGAAGCGACCCTCCGGACACAGGCCTCGCTGCTGACGGTCTCAGGGAAGGGGTCGGAGACCTCAAACGCCGCCTCAAGTCCATATGCCTTTGCAAGGCGGACAGCCTCCCCACGAATGCCTGACTCCAGCGCGTCCAGTTCCGATTCCCGGTCCGCCCGCAGCGTCATGGACACCTCCCCCTCTCCCGCGGAGATGCCAAAGTCCTTCTGTCCCACCGCGATATTCACCACTGTGCAGAGGACAAGGCCCTGATGAGGCTCTTTCAGCAGGCGTTCAATGTGGGAAACCAGCGCCGTCAGGGCGAAGGAGGGGTTTATTCCCTTTTCCGGCTCGCTGGCGTGGGCCCGGCGGCCCCTCATTTTGACGGTCAGGCCTTTCGACGCACACTGACAAAGCCCGGAGCGCACAACGACGCTGCCCTCAGGATAACCGCTTCGGTTGTGAAAGGCATAAACCTCCGAAACCGGCCGCTCCTGCAGCAGAGCCGCACACTCCTGCCCTCCCTTCCCCGTCTCCTCCGCGTGCTGGAAGATGAGGTAGACGGAACAGGGACAGGGCGCGTTCTCCAGCTCCAGCCCCAGCCCGCAGAGCGCCGCGCTGTGCCCGTCGTGCCCGCACTTGTGGGAGACACCGGGAAATCGGGAAACCCACGGGAGCCCGGCGGCAGCCCCCATCTCCTGAATGGGCAGGGCGTCCATATCCGCGCGGAAGGCGATGGCCTCCGTTCCCTCTACGTAATGCGCCGCGTAAAACCAGCTTCCGCAGTCCACCACCGCCAGCGACGTGTTCTCCTCAATGAAATCCATCAGACGGCGTCTGGTCCGGCCCTCGCATCCGGAAAGCTCCGGGTGCGCGTGCAGTTCGTGCCGCAGATCCACAATTTTTTTCAGATTGTCCCTGTTCATGTCCTGCCTCCGGTTTTAAAGATTTGCCGATTCGCTGCCGTGACAATCCTTTACAGCTGCCCGTCCGTCAGACAGCACACACTGAAGGAAGACCGCCCGGTACACAGCGGATTTTTCCAGCACCGGCCTCATTGTTTTTTCCCGGGAAGATCATCCGCCCGGGGACTTCAGCCCATGCACGCCGCTGAAAGAAGGCGTCTGCCCTGTCATTCATTTTGTCAGTATAACACGATGAAAAAAAGGAACCCGCCCGGCGGGTTCCCTGACGTCGGTCTCTGGTTCCGGAAGCGGCGGCGCCTCCCCTTTTATACGTTCTTTTCCTCCTCCCGGTCCCGCTTTGCGGGCCGGCAGGGGGTTTCAGGGGGGGGGTCCCCCCTGAGTTTCAATCCGGCGGCCCGCTTTGCGGGGCGGGTGAGGAAAAGCCAGCCCTGCCACAGCCCAAAGACGGCCGCCAGAGGAAGAGCGGCAAAGGACAGCCACGAGGGATACCCGTTCGCCTTCAGCCACCCGGACAGCCATGCCCCAAGGAACGCATAGCCCGCCACCACCAGCCCGACGGAGAGCACCCGGCCAAACATCGCAGCATCCTTAAGCCCGTTTTTCATTTTCATTGCGTTCCCTCCTTTGGCGGCCATTATATCATGGTCTGAAACCGTTTTATGCACAGAATGCAAACAGAAGAACCGGCAGAAAGGGAAGCCTGCCCCCTGTCTGCCGGAGGTTTTATTTCAGCCCCACCAGTGGGCTTCCTACAGGGCGTCCTTCATCTCACGCACATAAACGCCGACGGGCTTCACGGCATTGCGGCCGTACTGAGCAATGAGCCTGACTATCGCGCTGCCCACGATGACGCCGTCCGCCTGCTGAGACATGGCCCGCGCCTGGTCCGGCGTGGAGATGCCAAAACCCACCGCACAGGGGATGTCCGTGTTTTCCCGGATTATCCGGACCATAGCGCCGATGTCCGTCGTGATCTCCTTCCGGACTCCCGTCACGCCAAGGGATGAGACGATATAGACAAAGCCCTTTGCGTCCCTCGCTATCTCCGCGATTCTGTTTTTCGAGGTTGGCGCAATCAGCGAGATGAAATCCAGGCCGTGGGCCGAGCAGACCGGGGCAAAGTCCTCCTTCTCCTCCCAGGGCACGTCGGGCAGAATCAGCCCGTCCATGCCGATGCCCTCACAGACTGAGAGGAACTTCTCCGTCCCGTATGAAAAAACGACGTTGGCGTAGGTCATAAAAACCATCGGAGTCTTTACGTCCTTCCGCAGTTCCTTCACCATGGCAAAGATTTTGTCCGTCGTCGCGCCGGCCTGAAGGGCCCGGAGGCTGGCCTGCTGGATGACGGGCCCCTCGGCTGTGGGGTCGGAGAAGGGGATGCCCAGCTCAATCAGATCCGCCCCCTGACGGGCCATCTCGCGCACCAGCGCGGCGGTCGTCTCCAAATCCGGGTCGCCGCAGGCCAGGTAGGGGATGAAAGCCTTGCCGTTCTTAAATGCCTCTGCAATCCTACTCATGAAGATCCTCCCCCCGGTACCGGGCAATGGCGGCGCAGTCCTTGTCGCCCCGCCCGGAAAGCGTCACGACAATGATTTTATCCTTCCCCATGGACGGGGCAATCTTCATCGCGTGGGCCAGCGCGTGGGCAGACTCCACGGCCGGGATAATGCCCTCTGTGCGCGACAGGTACTCGAAGGCGTCCACCGCCTCCGCGTCCGTAACGGGGACGTACTGCGCGCGCTTCGTGTCGTGCAGCCAGGCGTGCTCCGGGCCGATGCCGGGGTAGTCGAGCCCCGCAGAGATGGAGTACACCGGCGCAATCTGGCCGTAATGGTCCTGACAGAAGTAGGACTTCATTCCATGGAAGATGCCCAGCCGTCCGGTGGCTATCGTCGCGGCGGTCTCCGCCGTATCCACGCCCCGCCCCGCGGCCTCGCAGCCAATCAGGGCGACACCGGGCTCGTCAATGAAGTGGTAAAAACTGCCGATGGCGTTGGAGCCTCCGCCCACGCAGGCCAGCACGGCATCCGGCAGGCGCCCCTCCCGCTCGAGCATCTGCGCCTTGATTTCCTTTGAGATGACAGCCTGAAAGTCCCGCACGATGGTGGGGAAGGGGTGCGGCCCCATGACGGAGCCAAGACAGTAGTGCGTGTCGTCAATGCGGCTTGTCCACTCCCGGAAAGCCTCGGAGACAGCGTCCTTCAGCGTGCCGGTTCCCGTATTCACGGAGATCACC